>JAZOVQ010000093.1:0-37469 GCA_045658805.1 Candidatus Scatosoma sp. | reverse complement strand
TTGGCTGGGGCGAAGTGATTCTCGCCTTTAGCGGCGCGCCCCGCTCCGACGTTATCAACGTCGTCCTTTGCTCCCTAGCCATCTTGTATAAAGGCTTTCGCAAAGCAAAGCATTTTGCTGCCGCAAAATGGCTCCCACCCTCGAATCACTTCGAATTTACGCAAGACAAAAGAAAAACAGGATACCGAACTGGTATCCTGTTTTTCTTGGCTGGGGCGAAGTGATTCTCGCCTTTAGCGGCGCGCCCCGCTCCGACGTTATCAACGTCGTCCTTTGCTCCCTAGCCATCTTGTATAAAGGCTTTCGCAAAGCAAAGCATTTTGCTCCCGCAAAATGGCTCCCACCCTCGAATCACTTCGAATTTGCGCTAGACAAAAGAAAAACAGGATACCGAACTGGTATCCTGTTTTTCTTGGCTGGGGCGAAGTGATTCGAACACCCGAATGACGGAGTCAGAGTCCGTTGCCTTACCGCTTGGCGACGCCCCAATATGTCGGTTTTTTCTTCCGTTTTACTTGCGTTATTTTATCAAACTTTTTTCCTTTTTGCAAGCGTTTTTATACACTTTTTCAAATTTTCGCCAAAAAAAGTTTATATCTCTTCTTTTTCGACAACTCCCTTTCGCTATGCTATCCGTAGGAGGTTTTTATGCTATTATCCAACCTTATTGACAAAAAAATTGTTTCAGGAAAAAACACGCGCGGCGTTTGCAAAGGCGTTGCCATTTCTCTAAAAACTTATCGCGTTAAATATTTACTTTGCGCCAGTTCAACCGCTAACGGAAACTCCGTTGATTTCGCCGTCAACGTTTCCGCAATCAGCGCAATCTCCGACGGCATTTTTCTTTCCTCACTTCGCCCTGTCTATCCTAAAAATTGCACTCGTTTTTTTCTCGGTTTGCCTGCGTTCAATACGGAAGGCGTTTTTCTCGGCACTATCGACGATATGGATATGGAAGATTTCCTTTTACGTGAAATATTTATCGGGAAAAATACCTATGTTCCCACCGCTATAAGCGCGTGCAACGATGCCGTAATTTTTAAAAAACAGCCGCCCTATCCACTCGGTCAACGCGTACCTGCCCCCTTGCTTTTGCAATTTTGCAATAAAAACGAGTGGCTTGTAACCAAATCCGTTTTGCGTACGGCAATGGAAAAGGGCAAGCTGTTAACGCTTACGCTATCCCTGCCGCCCTTCTCTTTATCCACCTAAAAACGCATTTTTAAATTTCGTATTTTGCCGCCATTTTTAACAGCTGTGCCAACGTTTCGTTGACCGATTTGACCTCTTGCTCTTGCCACGTTGACATTTGTCTACACAAAGCAAGATACGCCGCCATTTCCTCTATCCGCAAACGCTCCGACATAGATAACGGCGCGTTTTTTAATTTTGCCAACAATTCCGTTGCATACCCTAAATAAAGAGGCTCCGTCCCCTCTTCCGCCCCTGGCGTTGGCGGTTGCAACGTCGTTTGCAGCCGCTCTCTCACATAAGAATTGCCCCTGTCAGGCAACGTAAATTGTACACGCCTTGCAAGCTCCGCGCGGCGACGTTTTCGCTCGGCAATTTTATTGCGAATCCCTAAAAGAAAAAACAACAATAAATAATTGATTCCGCCGTAAACGATCAGCAAGGATAAACAAATAAGCCCCATTGTTAAACGCATACCGCCCGACAAAACCGCTACGGCAAACACGCCTATGGCAATGGTCAGCATCGCCGCATACGCGCCTGCACTTTTTAATACGTAGCCTGCCGCCGCGGCCGCCGTAACCCCCACCGAAAGCACAATTAACAGCCAAATCGCCGCAGGAAAATCGGCATACCATTCTTGAAAATATAATAAAATCCGCATAAAAAAGCTTCCCCCTTATCGAAGAAAATTATCGACAACGAGGGAAGTTGCTTTTTGTGTTTTTTTGTACTTATTTGTCTTTTTAGAGAGATTTTACTCCATATCAATTTGATAGCCTTGGCAAATGTTGACAATACTGCAACGGATATTCTTTTCCTCCGTTTTTAAAATTTTCGCCACCGTTTTCTTATACAAATCAAGCTGTAAACGATAATGCTCTTTTAAATACGCGGCATCTTTTTTAGAATATTTATAATCAATAATACGAATGGTATCGCCAACCGCCAACAGGTCGATTGCGCCCTGGAAAAGCATTTCTTCGCCATCCGTTTTTTCCGCCAAAGCAGGATCGGCAGTCTTTTTGCGCGCATAGGTATCCTTGACGGGCAACAGCACCGTAAACTGCTGTTCTTTATACAATTGCATATCCTTCAATTCCGCAAAAACGGGATTGGAGAGTATCTCTACCAATTTATCCACCGAAAGCAAATCGGCATCAGCCACTCCCTCGGCATTCATTTCCTCGCAAAGGGATTGCGCCATAGTTTTTAATGCCCCTTCGGGGATAAGCACGCCCGTTGTATCCGTCAATTTGGAAAAATCAAACCGTTCCAAAAAGGCATGGTAGACAATCCCTCTACGGCGTTCAATATCCGTAGGAAGCTCCCCTCCCTCAAACAGTTTTTCAGCCTCGTCCATAGGAGTGCCAAAATCATTCAACTCGTACCTGCCCCCGTCGTTTTCCGTTTTAAAGGAATAATTATGCTTAAATCCGCCATCGGAAATCAAATCGCTCGCCGAGCTTTTCACAGGCAAATTTTCATACCCCGTATGCGCGTATTTCCAAGTGAACGAACGCATAATCTCTTGCGCAAGCTCCTCGTCGGGTTTAAAGGGTAACATTTGTCGATCTTGTTTAGGCACGTCAAACCATTCGTCGTCCACCACGTATTGTTCCCACACGGAAAAATCGGTAAACTCCGCAAACGATTTCGCATACTTTACGTTAGCGATAGACGGACGGCTTTCAAACAGCATGTGCAAGGTATGCTTCGCGCGCGTCAAGGCAACGTAATACAAATTCAGTTCGTCCGCGATAGAGCTTTCACTATCTTTCAGTTCATTTAAACGGCGCAACAGCGTGCTGTGTTTCGTCATTTTTTCAGCATTAAACGCCTTGGGTGCCAAGCCGTATTTTTCTTCAATAAGCACCTCGTCTTTATCCGCGCCGCGGAACAGCGCGTTTAAGTTATCCACGATAACCACAGGGTATTCCAACCCTTTTGACGAATGCATTGTCAGCACTTTTACCGAATCCTCGCCGCCGTTTTCGTTGTATTCGATTGTATAATCCAAATCACGCAAGCGCGCCAAAAAGGCGTGTACGCCTAAAGGTTCGGGCAGGGCGGTTTCCTCGATAAAACGATGAATGCGTTTCAAGCACGCCACGCCGTTATCTTTGGCAAGCAACGTCGCTTCCAGCCTGGTTTCCGACAAAAGCGCCGTCAAAACTTCCCCTGCCGTTGCCACGCGTGAAAAGGCGCGCAATTTATCAAAATACGCATAGAAGGCTTGCAATTTTTTAGACAAAGCATTCTCTTGCTCGTCGGCGTACATTTTACAAGCGCGACGGAAAAATTTTTCCTCGGTATACGCCAAGCGAATTTCCGTCAAATCGTCCGCCGATAAATCCCCCACAGGCGAAAGCAACGCACTGCAAAGAGGTACATCCTGCTCGGCATTATCCAACAAAGACAGCACGTCTATCAGCGTTTTAATCTCCGCATAATCGCAAACGTTGACCGCAGCCACCGACGTAACGGGGATACCTTCCGCGGCAAGCGCCGCCACCGTTTTTGCAATTTGTCCCTGCTTTTTACGGGAGAGCACCGCAATATCCGCATAGCGCACAGGACGGTTTGTCCCCGTATCGGGGTCGTACCACGTGGAATGCAATTCCTTATCAATGATATTTTTAACGTTTTTCGCAAGCAGGCTAACCGACGTTTCCTCTTTCTTCGTCTTGGCTTTTACCGAGTATACGCCGCGCGCTTCCGCGGCCTTTTTTTCCTCTTTTCCATAGACGTGAATTTCCACTTTTCCGCTATTCAACGCGTACCTGCCCCCTCTATTCATATAAGAACCACGGGCATAATCCACGTCGCAAACCTGCGGCGTCATTGCCAAAATAAATTGTGAATTTACCGCATCAAGCACAGCGTCCGCGCTGCGGAAATTTCTTGTCATGAACAAGCTTTGTCCTATTTCTTCAAACTGTTTTTGCTTTTCCGCAAAGAATTTAGATTTGCTTCCTCTAAACCCGTAAATGGACTGCTTCACGTCCCCAACCAAAAACAAATTGTCGCCGCCAAGACGAGAAATAATGGCTTCCTGCACGGGATTGACGTCTTGATATTCGTCCACGAAAACGTAACGATATTTTCCGCGCACTTCCGTCGCCACTTCCTCGTTTGCCAACAATTGCAACGCCGTATGCTCCAAATCGTTATAATCCAAAACGCCGCGCTCCGCTTTTAACGCCGCATATTTTTCATCAAACACCAATAAATAATGCGCCAACGCACGCGCCGTTTCCGCCGATTTCAAGAAATTGTCCAATTCTTCTTCCCGTGAAAGGGTTTCCGCAAGCTCGTCCTCGTAAATTTTTGCAACTTTTCCTTTCAAATACGCCAAGCGTTCCACGTGGGAAAGGCGTTCGGGACTGTCTTTTTTAGAGGTTCGTTTCGCGGTAAATTTAGGTTTAAGCAAAGCGCAAGCCTCAAAATAGGTTTTGCAGGCGAGCATTTCATCCAAACAGCCGAGCAATTCCGTTGCAAGCGCAATTTGCGCGTCACCGCCGTTCATCTCAAAATACGCCTTTTCATTTTCAATTAAATCGTAATAATAACGGCACTTTTCCCAAAGCTTTTTCAGCAAATCCTCGCAAATTTGGTCGAAAATTTCCTCGTTATACCCTTCGGGCAAGCGCAAATAATTGCGATATTCTGCGCTGTTGCGCAATTTTTCATACGCCGAAGTGAAAATTTTACGCAAGGTGTTGTCGCTTTTTTTACGCCAATACACCGACAACAAATGAGCAAAACGTTCTTCTTTATTTTCGTAACCCTCTTCCAACAACTCGTCCAAAGCTTCCGCTTTTAACGCCACGCCCTCGGCATCGTCACCGCCGATAACGCGAAATGCGTTGTCCACGCCTGCCGCAAAGAAATGGGAACGAATCAGCTTGGAGCAAAAAGAGTGAATGGTGGAAATATCCGCATTGGGTACGTCGGAGAGCTGTTTTTTAAGCGCCGCGCGCTTTTCCGCAGGCGTTTCGGGATCGTTGATACTTTCAATCAGCGCTTTCCCAAGCTTTTCTTTCATTTGCGCCGCTGCCTTTTTCGTAAAGGTCACAGCCAAAATTTCGTCCACGCCAACGCCCGATTTGATCAAACGAATAATTTTTTCTATCATAACCGTCGTTTTTCCGCTGCCAGCCGAAGCGGACACAATGGTCTTACCTTGCGCGTCTATCGCCGCTTGTTGTTCTTCTGTAAAACGTGCCATATCACTCCTCCTTTCCGTCGCGTGTTTCACGCGCAATGCGCGCAATAGCAACGGGGTCTATACTCGTTTCCTTTCTCGGCGAAGCGACGTCTTTATCAAAGCCGCACATACCGCCGTATTTACAATATTCACAATTCCCTTCATAGGGCGAGGGTTGAATGTTCCCCTCTTTCAATTCCTGACAGCCTTGTCTTGCCACCAAAACGGAATAATCCAAAAAGTCACGGAAGGTGCTTTCGTCCATTACTCGCTTCGTGCTAGCGCTGTTTTTTAATGCCGCAGGGAAAAATTCGCTCTTTTTATCCTCTTGAATATTTTTATCACCGCATTTCAACGCTTCCTCGTCACCGTTTAAAAACCCTTTCATGCGGAAACGCCCCTCGTCCTCATCGGCATATTGAATGGATGCAGGGAAATAAAAGACGCCCGCTGGCACTCTTTCTCCCTTGAGTGTGGACATATAAAGCTGCATTTGCAATTTACGCCCCGTATAATAGGACGCCGCCGTATCGTCTATGCTGCCCGTTTTATAATCAATAACGCGGACGTATTTATCCGTGCCGTCCACACGGTCCACTTTACCATGGAAAAATTCCGCTTCCACTAACATTTCCGTTTTTTCCACAGCAAAATCGGAATTCTTAATTTGGCGGTACGCCGCAACTGCAACGTCCACCCCTTCTTTTAACAATTTTTCGGAAGCCACTACCCCCGACGCCATATCTTGTTGCATGGAATAAACCGAAGTTTGTAAAAGCTCCGCGCCGACCTGCGTTGCGAAAGCGCGCATTTCCTCATCCGTTTCAATTGCGGCGGCTTTTTGCGTTGTCTTTTCCAACAATTCGTGTACAAAATTACCCGTATCTGCTGCCAAAACCACGCTTTCTTCCCTATCTTTCAGCTTTAAACCGCGTTCTACAAAGTGTCTAAACGGACAAGAAAAGTAGTTTTCCAAGCCCGTAGGCGAAATTTTCCCATCGCGGAAAAACAGGTCCTCACCGCGTTCAACGCGTACCTGCCCCCCTCGTTTTTCCAAATAGTCCTTTCCTTCCTGCACTCCAAGCTTGTCCAGCGCCGTAAAGAGCGAGGAATTTTGCACGCGGGTATCCGCGCGTTTATTTTCAAAAACGTTTTTACTGATAAGCAATTGTCGAAGTGCGGGTGTTTGCGCCGAACATTGATAAGGGAAATCCTCTTCTCCAAGCTGTTTTTCTCTAACCAAGCGTTGGTTATTTTCCCCGCAAAAGAGAGTGTCGATATAACGGAATACGTCACTGAGCGACGGCTCGCTTCCGTCCGCAGAAAGCGGATAGGACAAATACAATTTATCCTCAAAAGCACACAAATTGAGGGAAACGCTTTCGCGGCTGCGCAAATTCACCTCGGCAACCGTCGGCTCTAACAGCGCTTTCACTTCGGCAAGCCGAGCAATTTCTTTATCCGATACAATTGCGGTATCACTGGCGCTTCTGGGCACTGCTTCCGTCATTCCCATTGCAAACAATACCTTCACCTTTTCAATGCGGCTGTCCGTAATGTCACCCACAAAGACAGCGTCCGCCTTTAAGGGTATCAAGGAAATTTCCGCCGCGTCCAAGCCGTCCTTTAAAACCGCCTCAAATTCCGCAACCGTCATTTCACGATTTCCCGTTAAAAATTCCGCTTCTTCCAACACCTTATTCAACGCGCCGTAAATTTGCGAAAGATAGCCTTTTTGCGCTACGTCGTCAATGCTTTCTTCCAGTTTTTCCAAACCTTCTTTGATGGAAAAATCCTGTAAAATTTTGCGTACTGCATTACAGTAAACTCGACCATGCCCCTTTGCTTTTATGTTTTCCGTTGCCAAAAGTAAGCGATTTCTACCCGATTCCAAAACAGAGAAATTGAACAACGCGTCTACCGCCTCGCCCGTTTTAATTTCTCGTTTCGCGCCCCCTCTATAATTGGCAAATTTAAGCAAATAATTGCGATATTCGTCACTTTCTCCAAAGAAGAAATTTTGCGCAAGCGACTGTACCGCCGCAGGCGAATAGCGTTCTCGTACCACGCGGAAACAATCGAGCAAGAAGCAGCTTACAGGGTGTTGCTTCAACGATTTTTTCACGTCCATAAAGGCAGGAATACCAAATTCCTGCAAGCTTTTTCCTATCGACAAGGCGTATTCGGCAACGCTCGGCACAAGCACCGCGAAATCACGATAATGATATTCGGGATGCTCCTGCATTTCACGACGAATTTTTGTAGCGACAAACTCCGTTTCCGACGTTTTATCTTCCGCTTCAAAGGTAGAAATTTGATTGGTGCTTTGCTTGGACGAAGGGCGTATCGGGTTAAAAAGCCCCTTACGCAACCCTTCCGCCGCGCCCGTCAAAGGCTTGCCGCATTCCTCGCAAGTTACGCTGTCAAATTCCTTACACAAACGCAAAAAAGTGCCGTATGCGCGGTTGGTGTAAATTTCTTCTTCGCCGCAACAAAATACGCCGACAACGTTTGCCGCCGCCGACAACGCCGCGCGGATTGTTTGCGCCGCTTGCGCTGTAAAGGACGTATAGCAAAGGAAAAATACGTTGGTTTTTCCCATTTCCTTATCCGAAAGAATATGCGCCGGCAACAAGGACAAATATTTACTTTCGTCCAAAAAGGCATTTTCCGTCAAAAAGCTGGTATACCCCTCATAAATCGCCGCCAAATCGGAGACTTTTCGTTTCAACATATCGTCGGGCAACATTGCAAGACTTTCACGCAGCACCTCTGGGGTAATTTCAGAAGCCGAAAGCTGCGCCAACGTTTCGTAAATGCAACGCGCGTTATTCCCTATCCCTGCCGCCGAGGTAAAACATTGCAACACGCCGTCACGCTGTAAACGAGTCATTACTTCGCCCACCGCCATAACCGAGCCTTGCTTACTTATCGTTTTCCCGTCCGCTTTCAAAAACCGTGAAAAGGTGGAAACGGTCGTGAGGAAACTACCGCCCATACGGCGCAACAAAGCGCGTTCGGCGATCAACGTCAATCTATCTTCGCAAAAAATGAGATTTTTCCCACCCGCGGCTTCAAATTGCGCGGCTTTTTCCGCCATAGCGTCCATACATTGCGACAGCGTATAAGCTTTCAAAATGGTATTCATGCCCACCTCTCCTTTCAAAGCGTACTCTTTATTTTTATTATACCATACTCTATGGCAAAATTTCAGCTTTTTTTCACAAGTTTTTTTTAGAATTCTCTATTTTGTTTTTACAAATTTAAAATTATGTGTTATAATGATTAGGTAAAATGAAAAATGCGCCGTTAAAACGCTTTCGGCGCATCAACGGAGTTTATTATGAAAAAAAGAATGCTTACTTCTATTGTTGCCGGCGCACTCGGTTTATCCCTTTTGAGTTCGTGTACCGGTTTAAACAATAAAATTGTCTTTAAGGATGCTTGGAATTACAACACCAATTCCGGTTATATGCACATTGACGAAACGCTTACCTATAACGTTACGTACCAAAAGAGCACGGCAAGCTTCCAAGAAAGCTTTACCGTTTCGTATGCGAACGGTACGTATACCACCCACCTTGTATCCGTAAAGCACGGCGATAAGGATGCATATCAATATACGACGAATTTGGAAATTGACGTAACCTATACCTATCAAGGTCAATCCGCCACCTTCACCGACAGCGTGACGACGGATGCGCTTTTCCTTTCTACTAGCCACTCGTTGCGCCCCATTAGTTCAACGAAAACCATTTACAGCCACAGCCCCAACGGCAGCGTGGCTACTTCGTTGGAAAGTTGCTATTCGTTTGCAAACTATACCATAGAAACGACCTACGCGGCGAACGGCGCAAGCGGTACGAGCGTGCTCACCGACCATGAACCTAAAGCAGACGGTACTTTCTATCAGCCTGCAACCAATCCTTTTGAAATTGATACCGAGGAATATAATTATCTCGACAACGAACAATTATTGCTTGCGTTGCGCGCTTTGCCCGAATCCACCACTTCGGCAACCGTACAAGCATATGCACCTTTCGCGAAAGCAATGCAAACACTTAGCATTTCGCAGTCCACGGCTTCAACAGACACCAACAAGACCTTCAAGTTCTCCGTAAACGGTGCGGAAGCAACAGATAAAACTATTGCGTATCGTGAATTGAGTATTATGATTAACGACGTCAACCCTGGCGCGACGCAAACTGTAAAAATTGCAAAAACAACCGATTCGGCAAAGAACACCTATCGTAACGTTATTTTGGAATTGGAAACGCCTTTGGCTTATTCGCTTGGTTCTTTGGTATACAAATTGACGTCCACGGAATACAAGGACGCCCCTTCGGCAAATTGATATATTGTAAATAAGGAAAAGAAAAACGTAGCGCCTTGAAAACGCTACGTTTTTTATTTTTATTGTTGTATTAGTTTTCGTAAACCGAACGCTTCAACACGCCAACGTAAGGTAAGTTGCGATATTCTTCCGCATAATCCAAACCATAACCGATAACAAATTCGTCCTCGATAACAAACCCTGTATATTCGGGTTCCATAGGCACTTCACGGCGCTGAGGTTTGTCCAGCAACGTTACGATATTGACGCTGGCGGGCATACGGGAAATGAGCAATTTTTTCAAATTATACAAGGTGTTGCCCGAATCAATAATATCCTCAACAATCAAAACGTCCCTACCCTTAATATCCTCGGAGAGGTCTTTTTTGATTTTAATTTCTCCCGAAGAGGTCGTACCGCTGCCATAAGAAGATACGCTCATAAAATCAATGGTTACGTTCGTTTTCATGTTACGAATCAACTCCGAGAAAAACAATACGCTGCCTTTTAAAATGCATACTACAAGCGGGTTTCTCCCCTCGTACAGCTTATCAAGCTGTGCGGCAAGCTCTTTCGTGCGCGCAACAATTTGTTCTTCCGTCAACATAACGTATTCCACGTTAGGATGAATTTCACTCATAATTACTCTCCTTTTTTCTTACGTACCTTAATATATAAAATTTGACGGGTTGCTTCCGTCACCTTTAACGGCTCAGCAATATCCACACCGCAAACCACGTACACTTCCTTGCTGTGTTCACTGGCAATTAAAGGCAAATATTCCCTTTCGGCAACACAAATTTTCTTTTCATTGAAAAACTTTTTCAAGGTTTTTCTTCCACCGAAGCTTTGTATCTCGTCCCCCTCTTTTCGATAACGGAAAATGGCATCTTTTGGAAGCTTATCATAATCAATGCGCAAAATTTTCTCGTCCGTTTCCTCAAAAATAGGCGAAAAATCAAGCTTCACCTCATACCTGCCCCCATCATATCCCTTTTCGTTGAAAAGACAAGGTGGATTTTTTTCATACGGCTTACGTTCCGATTTCAGGAAAAACGCCACTGCTTTTTCCTCGCGCTTTGCCTGTACGTTTTGCGGTAAATCCAACACCGCACCACGCTCGGAAGTTTGCAATGCAAACAGTGCATCCAAGTGCGCGGCGGTATAATCTTTGCTAACCCCCAACGCTTTCATAGCCAATAGGCAAGCGCGGCGGAAAAGCGGTTTTTCTTCACTAAACGCTACAAAATAGACCTGCCCAAGCTCCTCGTCCTGGCATTCCGACAGCAATTGTTTCGCGTAACGATATAACAAATCGTCGTCTTCAGCGGCAAGCCGAGCAAAACGTGTAATATTTCCCTTTGCGCCGGCAACCGCGTCCTCAAGTTTAGGTAAAATTTCATTTCGAAGCTTATTGCGTGTTGCGTCCAACTGAAAATTGGTGGTATCCACCCGATAAGCAAGGTCGTTTTCCTTAGCGTATTTTTCAATATCCGCACGGCTCCAATCCAAAAATGGCCGTACCATGTATCCGTTGAACTGTTCTATTCCTTTTACGCCGCTCAATGCCGAGCCCCTTGCGATACGAAACAAAACCGTTTCCGCATCATCGTCTTTATGGTGCGCCGTCGCGATATAATCTTCGCCCTTTTCAATGGTTTTTTGATAACATTCCAAACGGAAATTTCTCGCGGCGGTTTCTAAACTTACCTTTTCTTTCTCAGCGCGAAGCGGACAATTTTCCGCATACGTATAAAGCGGTACGCCCCAAGCCTGACAAATATCCGCCACAAAGTTGGCATCCTCTAAGCTTTCTTTTCCTCTAATGCCATGTTCACAATGCAACGCCGATAATTGATAGCCGTGTTCCGCCTGCCGTTGACATAAATAATGCAACAGCGACAAAGAATCCACCCCGCCCGACGTGGCCACGCATATACGTTTGTTGGAAAATTTGCTTAAATCCATCATAAAATTAGTATAACATACTCGCGACAATTTTGCAAGAACTTTGCGATAATTTATTACGTACAAACAAAAAATCATTCGCCCAAACACGAGCGAATGATTATTTTTTATTTTCTTATGGAAGGTCAATTTCGTACAAATCTTTAGGCGGCAAAGCCTTCGAAGAATTTGCAACCAATTTCTTTACTTCCATTGCCGCTTTTTCCACAGCAACGTTGGTACCTGCACCTGCGATACAACCGCCAGGACAGCCCATACCTTCAATCAAGCAACCGTCCTTTTTACCTGCTTTGGCAAGAAGAAGCATCTTTTTGCATTCTTCCAAGCCCTCGGCATGTTCAATCTTCACGTCTACCCCAGGATAATATTCGTGCACGCAACGCTCAATTGCCGATGCTACGCCGCCTGCAACCGCATAACCTCTGCCTGCCCCAGTCGCTTCGTGAATGGAGCGCTCGCCAACGTATTTAGAGAAATCAATATTTTTCGCGTCAAAGATACCCGAAAGTTCTTCAAAGGTAATAACAAAATCGACGTCGCTTCTAACCGACGCGCGCGAAGCTTCCAACTTTTTAGCTGCGCAAGGACCGATAAACACCACTCTTGCATGCGGCGTACGCTGTTTGATACGGCGCGCCGTTGCAACCATAGGCGTTAAGGATTGCGATACCTTGTCGATAAGCTGAGGGAATTGCTTTTTTGCAAGCATTGCCCATGCAGGACAGCACGAAGTTAAAAGGAAAGGCAATTTACCCGATACCACTTCGTTGACGTATTGATAAGCTTCCGTAGCCGCCGCCACGTCCGCACCGCTTGCAACTTCGTGCACTTCTTTAAACCCGATATCCAAAAGCGCGCCCTTGACAATGGCTGGCGTAATACCCTCGCCAAACTGCCCCATAATAGCAGGCGCAACCTCCGCCACAACGTAATCCCCTTTACGGATTGCACGGATAAGCTGGAAGATTTGAGATTTGTCGGCAATTGCACCGAAAGGACAATGCACCATACATTGACCGCAGCCAACGCATTTGTCGTTGTCGATTTTGGCACGGCCATACTCGTCCACCGTCACAGCTTTCACGCCGCAAACTTTGGAACAAGGACGTTCCTTATACGCAATGGCATCGTACGGACAAGCCTTTTTACATTTGCCACAACGAATACATTTGGATTGGTCGATAACCGTTTCACCATCCACAACGGAAATGGCGTTCCGAGGACAAACCGCCGCGCAGGATTTTGCCACACAGCTACGGCATTGATTGCTTACTTCGTATACGTTGTCGGGACATTTATCACACGCCGAAGGGATAACCTGCATCAAAGGCGGTTCATAATATTTATCCGAAATGTCGCTTTGATTGATACCGTCGGTGATATGAACGGGTTTATCGGCAGGGCGCAAAGACATACCCATAGCCAAACGCACTTGTTCGGACGCAATGGCCCTTTCACGATAAATGCTATCGCGGAAACGGGGTTCTTCCGTAGGCGTAATGATATACGGAATGGCCTCAATTGCATCGTTTACCTTGTCAGGTTCCGCCTCGTAAGCAACCTTTGCCACTTCTTTAAAAACTTCGTGGCGAAGCTTTCTAACCGACGTTTGCAAACCTCTCATATCCCTTTTCTCCTTCTAAATGCTTATTTCCCTTTACATTATATAATAAAGCGCGGAGTTTGTCAATTTTTCCGCGCATTATTTTCTATCATTTTTCTTCCCTTTACAAAAAAGAAAGTGACATTTTCTCCCTTTTTCGCCCTTTTTTTCAATTGGGCGTTATTTTTTCGTTTGCGCCACTCCGTAATAGGCGTTAAGATATATTTGTTTAATCTCTTCCACAAGCGGATAGCGCGGGTTTGCGCCCGTGCATTGGTCGTCAAATGCATCCTTGCTCATCTCGTCAAGCGATTGCAAAAACATATCCTCCGTCACCCTTTCCCCAAGCGCTTCTCGAATGGTTTTGGGCAAACACAGGTCTTCTTTTAACTTCTCAATTACGTGAATTACGTTACCAAAGCTTTCCTCTTCATCCTTTCCCTCGCAACCGATATATTTTGCGATTTTTGCATACCTTGCAAGACAATCGGGATAGGCATATTGTGGAAAGGTACCCATCTTTTCAGGTGCTTTCGCCGCGTTAAATTTCATCACTTCAACCAATAGCAATGCGTTTGCTATACCGTGCGGCAAATGCCAACGCGCGCCAAGCTTATGCGCCATTGAATGGCATACTCCCAAAAAGGCGTTTGCAAAGGCCAACCCAGACATGGTAGCGGCGTTTGCAACCTTTTCCCTTGCCTCTAAATCCGACCGACCAAGTAAAAATGCACGGGGCAGGTACGAGATTAACAGTGAAATCGCCTCGTAAGCAAGCCCGTTGGTATAATCGGAAGCCACCATGGAAGCCACCGCCTCTATCGCGTGCGACAGAGCGTCGATCCCTGCATTCGCCGTCAACGCAGGCGGAATATCCAACATCAAATCAACGTCACAAATTGCCATCGTTGGCATCAATTGATAATCGGCAAGCGGATATTTTGCGCCGCTTTGCTCGTCGGTGATTACGGCAAACGGCGTCACTTCACTGCCCGTTCCAGCCGTTGTCGGCACCGCCACAAACAACGCCTTTTTACCAAGCTTGGGGAAACCATAAACACGCTTTCTAATGTCCATAAACCGCATAGCAAGGTCATAAAAATCCACTTCGGGGTATTCGTACAGTACCCACATAATTTTTGCCGCGTCCATTGGCGAGCCGCCGCCAAGCGCCAAAATTACGTCGGGAGAGAACTCCTGCATGCGTTTTGCGCCTTCCCTTGCGCACGCCAACGTCGGGTCGGGCGTTACTCCGAAAAAGGTTGTGTGCTCTATCCCCAATTTGTCAAGCGCCTCGATGATTGGCGCTGTTTTTCCGTTTTTATATAAAAATTCGTCCGTGACGATAAACACACGCTTGCGGTTATATTCCGCCTCGCCAAGCTCTTGCAACGCCGTCTTTAAACAGCCACGTTTAAAATACAGTTTTTCGGGTGCGCGAAACCACAGCATATTCTCCCTGCGCTCCGCAACCGTTTTCACGTTCAACAATTCTTTAATCCCCACGTTTTCGCATACGCTGTTGCCGCCCCACGAGCCGCAACCCAAGGTGAGCGACGGCGTAAGACGGAAATTGTACAAATCCCCAATCCCTCCCTGCGCCGCAGGCGTATTGATTAAAATTCGGCAAGTTTTCATTCGTTCCATAAACACGGAAAGCCGCTCGGGCGCACGCCCCTCGTCGATATACAAAACCGCCGTATGCCCAAAACCTCCGCCGCGGACAAGCGCGTCCGCCTTTTGCAATGCCTCTTCAAAATTTTCCGCTTGATACACCGCCAAAACAGGCGAAAGCTTTTCATGCGAAAACACTTCTTCTGCGCCGACAGCTTGCACTTCCACCGCCAAAATTTTACATTCGTCGCATACCTGTATGCCACTTAACCCTGCAATATGCGTTGCTTTTTGTCCAACCACCTTGGCATTTAGTTTACCGTCCGCAAACATAATTTGACGCAGTTTTTCCTTTTCTTCTTCGTTTAAAAAACGAGCGCCTTGGGCGATAAGCGCCTCTTTAAATTGTTGATAAATAGGCTTCGCAACCACCACCGCTTGCTCGGATGCACAAATCATTCCGTTATCAAAAGTTTTCGAATGCATTATGGACGCCGCCGCCATACGCACGTCCGCCGTTTCATCGATAACCGCAGGCGTATTCCCTGCGCCAACGCCAATGGCAGGCTTGCCCGACGAATATGCCGCACGCACCATTTGCGGACCGCCCGTCGCTACAATAATGTCCGATTCCTTCATTAAATATGCGGACAGCGCCACGCTGGGCTCGTCAATCCAGCCGATAATATCCTTGGGGGCGCCTGCTTCCACTGCGGCATCCAAAAGCAGCTTCGCTGTCCGAATGGTACAGCGTTTGGCGCGTGGGTGCGGGGACAAAATAAGTCCGTTGCGCGTTTTTAAACAAATCAGCGCTTTAAAAATAGCCGTCGACGTAGGATTGGTCGTCGGAATAACCGCCGCCGCAACCCCAATCGATTCGGCTATACGCGTGTAACCGCTCGCTTCGTCGCGCTCAATTACACCACAAGTCTTTTCATTTTTATAGCGATTGTAAATATATTCGGCGGCGTAATGATTTTTTAAAACCTTATCCTCAAAAACGCCCATGCCCGTTTCTTTAACCGCCAATTCCGCCAACTCTATCCGCGAGGCATTTGCCGCCGTTGCCACCGCTTTGAAAATTTTATCCACTTGCTCTTGCGAATATGTGGAATATTCCACCTGCGCGGCGCGCACTCTCTCCACCAATTCGCTAAGCGTTTTTTCGTCCTTCACAACCGATTCCGTCATACTCCTCCTTACCGTCGCTATGCCCGACGATAGGACGAAGCGACTTGTATCAACGATTGTCGGTCTTGTACAATTTACCTGCTAACATGGCAAGAGATGCAGCCAAATCTTCCGTTTTTACCACTACGTCCTTAGGAAAACGTAATGGTGCAGGCGCGAAATTCCAAATTCCTTTAATACCTGCCCCTGCCATTTTGTTTAAAACGTCCTGCGCGGCGGATTTTGGTACGGTGATAATCCCTATCTTAATTTTATGCTCTTTGACGAACTCCTCCATAGTGTCCAAGGGTAAAATTTCCTTGTCCGCCACTTTGGCACCAATCAATTTTTTTGAAACGTCAAAGGCCGCGACAATATTCAAGCCGTTATTTTTGAAGCCTTCATACCCCAAAAATGCACGTCCCAAGCCCCCTGCGCCAACGATAATTGCATCCGATAAATTGTCGTATCCCAAAAATTTTTCGATATCCACAATCAAACGGCTGATAGCAAACCCCAAGCGAGGCCGACCGGCTTCCGAAGATACCAATGCCAAATCTTTGCGTACAAGCACCGACGATACGGAAATATTTTGTGCAATTACCGTCGAAGAAATGTATTGCGCCCCCTTAGAATTTTCTTCCTGCAAAAAACGCAGGTACAACGGCATTCTACTCAAGGTCGCTTTGGAAATTTCTTTTTTATCGCTCGTTTCTACGTGTTTTTCTTTCATAAGTAACTCCTTTATCCGATTCTCTGTCTATATTATACACAATATATCGATAAAAATCAAGCGATTGAGAAAAATAGGCATAAAAAACAAGCCGCCCCAAAAGACGGCTTGTATATTTTTGTGTTATTAGATTAATATTTTCTCCAAACCATTTTATCCACAACACCCGTATAGCTTTGGATAATTTTTACAACTTTCGTCGATACGTTTTCTTCCACGTAATCGGGTACGGGAATGCCATGGTGACCGTAATTGGTTAAATCCACCGCCGTTTCTACCGCTTGCAACAAGTTCTTTTCGTCGATACCTGCGAGGATAAAGCAAGCCTTGTCAAGCGCTTCGGGACGTTCGGTAGAAGTACGGATACAAATCGCAGGGAAGGGCTTGCCAATGCTGGTAAAAAACGAGCTTTCTTCGGGCAACGTACCGCTATCGGATACTACGGCAAAAGCGTTCATTTGCAATTTGTTGTAATCGTGGAAGCCCAAAGGTTGGTTTTGAATAACTCGTTTGTCGAGCTTGAAGCCACTCGTTTCCAAACGCTTTTTGCTTCTGGGGTGACAGGAATACAAAATGGGCATATCGTATTTTTCCGCAAGCTTATTGATTGCCGTAAACAACGATACGAAGTTCTTTTCCGTGTCGATATTTTCTTCTCTATGCGCCGACAAAAGGATATATTTCTTTGCTTTCAAGCCCAAACGGTCAAGCACGTCGCTGGCTTCAATTTCCGCAAGGTTATTATGCAAAACTTCCGCCATGGGCGAACCCGTAACGTACGTTCTTTCCTTAGGCAAACCGCAGTCGGCAAGATAACGGCGCGCGTGTTCGGAGTATGCTAAATTTACGTCCGAAATAATGTCAACGATACGGCGATTGGTTTCTTCGGGCAAGCATTCGTCCTTGCATCTATTCCCTGCTTCCATGTGGAAAATGGGGATATGCAAACGCTTTGCAGGAATGGCGGAAAGACAGCTGTTGGTATCGCCAAGAATCAACAATGCGTCGGGCTTACAAGCCGCCATCAGCTTATAGGAACAATTGATAATGTTGCCAACGGTTGCGCCAAGGTCGTCGCCTACCGCGTCCATATACACTTCGGGATCGGCAAGCTTCAAATCCTTGAAAAATACGCCGTTTAAGTTATAATCGTAATTTTGTCCCGTGTGCGCCAAAATACAATCAAAATATTGACGGCATTTATTGATTACCGCCGCCAAACGAATAATTTCGGGGCGCGTTCCTACGATAATCAACAACTTCAATTTGCCGTTGTCTTGAAATTTTACATCCGAATAATCCAATCTAATTTTTGTTTCCATTTTATTTCACCTCGTATATGATATGGCCGTTTTTATTCTACAACTTCAAAGAAAGTATCGGGGTGGGTGGGTTCAAATTGCTCGTTTGCCCACATCACCGTCACCAAGTTTTCCGTGTCGGAAAGGTTGATAATGTTATGCGTGTATCCAGGCAACATGTGTACCGCTTGGATCTTCTCACCGCTAACCTCAAAATTAAGCACTTCGTCCGTACCGATTTTGCGTTGCTGAATCAACCCTTTCCCTGCAACAACAATGAAAAATTCCCATTTCGTATGATGCCAATGCTGCCCTTTCGTAATGCCTGGTTTAGAAATATTGATGGATACTTGACCGCACTTCTCCGTCTTTAAAAGTTCGGTAAAGCTACCGCGTGCATCCACGTTCATTTTCAAATCAAAGGCAACCTTTTCTTTGGGCAAATAGCTCAAATAGGTCGAATATAATTTTTTCGCAAAGCTTCCTTTGGGGATTTCGGGTACAAGCAAGGTTTCGCTTTGTGCGCGGAAATCGTGAAGCAAATCTACAATTTCCCCAAGCGTTACCTTGTGCGTAATGGGCGCATAATAATATCTACCCTCATCGCACGCCACTGCTTCTACGCCGTCGTAATTACAACGATGGCCCTTGCCTTCCAACAAATCAAGCATTTCGTCCGTCAAATCGTCAATGTACAACAATTCTAGCTGAATGGCTCTATCGTTTACCGTAATAGGCAAATCGTTGGCGATATTGTTGCAAAAAGTTGCAACTGCGCTGTTATAATTGGGACGGCACCATTTCCCAAAAAGGTTAGGGAAACGATATACGCATACCTGCCCACCGCCGTTTGCCATATAATCGAAAAACAATTCTTCGCCAGCCTTTTTACTTTTGCCGTATTCCCCTTCGGCGTATCTGCCGATAAGCGTCGCCTGAATGGAGGACGAAAGCATTACGGGCGCCTTGTTTTGATATTTCTTCAAGGTATCAAGCAATGTGGAAGCAAAACCGAAGTTGCCTTGCATAAATTCCTCTTGCGTTTGCGGACGATTGACACCGGCAAGATTAAAAACAAAGTCCGCTTGTGCGCAATACGTTTCCAAATCCGCAGGATTGCTGTCAATGTCGTATTCAAAAATTTCTTCAATCTGCAACGCAGGACGAGTTTTATCTTTACCGTCCTTGATATTTTTCAATACCGCGCAAAGGTTTTTGCCAACAAACCCTTTTGCCCCCGTAACCAAAATCTTCATTTCGTTTGTTTTCTCCTCGTCTTTTTCAAAAAAACATAAAAATAGAGTTTATACTATGCAATAGTATAACATATAAAAAACGGGATTGCAAGCCTTTTATAAAAAAATCTTTGATTTTTATGTCGTCACGCTTTTAAAGCTTTTTCAAGCAATCTTGTAAAATTGTATTATTTTCTAAAAAAAATAGGGAATACTCTAGAAAAATCCCATCGGAGGTTCTTATGCAGACAAAAATTATGGACGGCAACGCCGCCGCAAGTTACGTTGCCTACGCCTTTAGCGAACTGGCAATTATTTACCCCATTACCCCGTCAACCCCTATGGCGGAATCCGCTGACATTTGGGCGGCTCAAAACAAAGTGAATATTTTCGGCAAAGTCCCTAAAGTGGTAGAAATGCAATCGGAAAGCGGCGCGGCAGGCGCGTTACACGGCGCGTTGACCTGCGGTGCGCTTGCCACAACTTTTACCGCCTCGCAGGGCTTACTTCTTATGCTGCCTGATATGTATAAAATTGCAGGCGAGCTTCTCCCCACTGTGTTTCACGTAAGCGCGCGCTCGCTATCCACGCACGCGTTAAGTATCTTCGGCGATCATCAAGACGTTATGGCTTGTCGGCAAACGGGCTTCGCAATGCTATGCTCGTCAAACGTCCAAGAATGCATGGATTTAGCTTTGGTTGCACACCTTGCAACGTTGCGTTCGGAAATTCCATTTTTGCATTTCTTCGACGGCTTCCGCACCTCGCATGAAAGTGTAAAAATACAGGCGCTTGATTACGAAGAAATGCATTCACTATTGGACGAAGCGGACGTGGAAAAATTCCGCAAGCGCGCGCTCACCCCCGACTGCCCCACACAGCGAGGAACGGCGCAAAACGCCGACATTTATTTTCAACACCGCGAGGCGGCAAATAAAAAATATCTCACTTTGCCCGACACCGTTGCAACGATTATGAACAGAGTTGCAGCGATCACAAATCGCCCGATTGCCCCTTTTGATTATTTTGGCGCGCAGGATGCCGAGCACGTCGTCGTAATGATGGGCAGCGGCTGTTCCGCAATGCAGGAAACCATAGCGCAATACAACGCAAACGGCGGCAAAACCGGCTTGATTAAAGTGCGCTTATACCGCCCGTTTTCCGCCAAACATTTCCTTACGGTTTTGCCAAACAGCTGCCGAAGAATTTGCGTTTTAGATCGCACGAAAGAGGCAGGCTCTACCGCCGAGCCTTTGCTTTTGGACGTCCGCTCCGTATTAATGCAAAATAATCGCCAAAATATCCTGTCCGTGGGGGGCAGGTACGGGTTGAGTTCAAAAGAATTCACTCCTACCATGTGTTTTTCCGTCTTAAAAAACCTTGCTTCTGCGCAACCAAAAGATGCATTTACCGTTGGAATTATCGACGACGTAACCCACACTTCTTTAGATTTTTCCACTCCTTTTCATATCCAAAATAAGGACACGGTTGCCTGTAAATTTTACGGATTGGGCTCGGACGGCACTGTGGGCGCAAACAAGAATGCCGTTAAAATTATCGGGGAAAATACACCTCTTTTCGTGCAGGCGTATTTCTTTTATGATTCAAAAAAATCAGGCGGCGTGACCATATCGCATTTGCGTTTTGGGGAACAAGAAATCCACGCTTCCTATTTGATAGACAACGCCGATTTTGTTTCCTGCCATAACCCTTCCTACCTGCAACGCTACGATATGCTGTCCGAATGTAAACAAAACGCTACCTTTTTATTAAATTGCCCATGGCGCACGGTAAACGAATTAAATGAGCATTTGCCCGATTTTTACAAGCGAATTATTGCCGAAAAACAACTGCAATTGTATGTAATTGACGGCACGAAACTTGCCGCCGACGCAGGCTTAAAGGGCAGGACGGGTATGTTGATGCAAGCCGCATTTTTCCTTTTACACCCTACATTATTGCCTTATGAAAACGCTCTGCAACACCTCAAAGCGGAAATCGAAAAGAAATTTTCCGCTAAAGGCGAAAGCATTGTAAGGCAAAACCAATTGGTGTTAGACCAAGTGCAAAACGCCCTGCAAAAAATATCCGTCCCCGAAAGCTGGCGCGCTTGTAAAGCAAGTACGTTAAGTTTTTACGCGCCGACAGGTAACGCATATTTTGATAACTTTGCAAAACCTATTTTAAGTTTAAAAGGCGACGATTTACCCGTTTCCGCTTGCAACGCCGACGGCATATATCCAACCGCTACTGCTAAATTTGAAAAGCATGGTGCGGCAAGCGAAATCCCTAAATGGATACCGCAAAATTGTATACAGTGCAATCAATGCTCCTTCGTTTGTCCGCACGCCTGCATTCGTCCTTATCTTTTACCAAACGACAACACGTTAGCCCTGCCAACCGCCAACGCAATCGGCGTACAAGAAACTCAATTCCGCGTGCAGGTTTCCCCTGAAGATTGCCGAGGTTGCGGCGTATGCGCCGAAGTTTGCCCCGCCAAGGAAAAAGCATTGGTTATGCGCCCGTCAAGCGAAGCTTTACACGAAGAAAAAGGACGTTGGGAGGTACTGCAAAACCAAACTCAACGCGTACCTGCCCCCTCCGTTTTTAAAAAACAGACCGTTAAAGGCAGTCAATTCCACCCACCTTATTTCGAGTTTTCCTACGCCTGCGCAGGATGCGGCGAAACTCCGTATATCAAGGTTTTGACACAGCTTTTTGGGGAGAAAATGTTAATTGCCAACGCAACGGGCTGCTCGTCCATTTACGGCGGCTCCGCCCCCGTTTGTCCTTATGCGATAGACGAAACGGGGCGTGGCCCTGCTTGGGCAAGTTCACTGTTTGAAGACAACGCCGAATTTGGCTATGGTATGCGCCTTGCCTACGAAGCGGAAAAGCTACGTGACCACCCTTCCGCAACGGACAAATCGGTATGGATTATCGGCGGCGACGGTTGGGCGTACGACATTGGCTACGGCGGCTTGGACCACGTCTTATCTACGGGCGCAAACGTCAACGTTTTGGTGTTGGATTCGGAAGTGTATTCCAATACGGGCGGTCAAACCTCAAAAGCGACGCCCTTGGGCGCAGTTGCGCGGTTTTCAGCCAGCGGAAAACGGCAAAAGAAAAAGCCGTTGGGCTTAATGGCAATGGCGTACGGACACGTATACGTTGCACAGGTGTGCATGGGCGCAAATAAACAACAGTTGCTAAACGCCCTCACGGAAGCTGAAGCCTACGACGGACCATCGCTTATTGTCGCGTATTCCCCTTGCATTTCCCACGGCGTAAATATGCGCAAATCATCCGAAGAAGAACGACTTGCGGTAGAATGCGGCTATTGGCATTTATATCGCTACAATCCCCTTTTAAAGGCGCAAAACAAGCCTGCCTTTCTCCTGGACAGCAAAGCGCCAAGCCGACCTTTGCGTGATTTCTTACAGCGAGAAAATCGCTTTACCGCCCTGCAAAAAGCGGCGCCGCAAGACGCGGAGAATTTGTTTGTAACTGCGCAAGAGGATGCCGACAAGCGTTGGGCGTTGTATCAAACGCTGTCTAACCTCAACGTATAAGTAAAAAACCGTACGAACAGCCTTTCGTACGGTTTTCTTTTTTATCAAATTTTATTCTTCGTCACGTCTGCGCGCCAACACAAACCCAGCCGCCGACAATAAAGTAATGCCTACGAAAGATGCCGTCACCGAAGCCGTACAGCCAGCCATTGCGTCATTGTTGCCGTTATCGTCGCCGCTAACTTCGCCAACCGTTTCATCGCTCTTGCTTTCGTCTTCGCTCGTTTCCTCGTTTACACTTTCGTCTACGCTCGATTCTTCCTTCGATTCCTCGTCCGTTTCATCAGAAGTGATTTCGCTGCTTTCCAAATCCGTTTCGGGTACCGAATCTTCTACGCTTGCGCCCGTTTTAGGAAGGACTTCTTCTTCGCTCTTACCGCATTCGTAACAGGTACGCATTTGCAAACCGTCTTTGGTTTCCGTTGCTTCGCTGATTACAATCCAATCACTAAACTCGTGTCTGCAACCCGTTCTAGGAATAACTTCTTCTTGGTTTTCACCGCAATCGTAGCAGGTACGCATCTTCAAGCCGTCCGTTTCATCCGTCGCTTCGCTGATTACAAACCAATCGCTCCAATCGTGTCCGTCCCCTACTTCAACGTCAGGCGTAGACGAGGAGCTGTTGTTACCGCTCGACGAGGAGTTGTTACCGCTCGAAGAACCGCCGTTACCACCCGACGAGGAACCGCCGTTGGCATCCGTACCACCCGAAGGAGTGGTCATGCCAGCAGGTAAAGATCTACCGAACAAATGCCAAGCATATTCGGGATAGTCAACAAACACGTTACGCGTACCCGTAATGGATTCTACTGCGTCGTTTCTACCCATTTCCCAGGTATCTACGGGATCTTCTTCCATCCATTCGAGAAGCACGTCAAGGCTTTCCATTACGCCGCTCTTGCCCCACATATTGTTGGTATTACCCCAACGCACGTAAACGTACAAAACGATTCTTGCGCAATCGCCGCGAACTTCCGCGCCGCGTGCACCAACCGAAGCAGGATCGTAATAGCCCGTACTCTTACCGTACGCCGTATTGCCACGGCTGCTGTTTTCCTGCACCCAAGTAGGACGAAGCATCATAATATCGTTTGCGTCGTTGCCGCCAAGGCTTTTACTTTTGGGCCACGTGTGTTCTCTGTTCCAAGTTGCCGCGCCGTCCCATTGTCCCGTCAATTGCTTTGCGGAATAGAAGGACGTGATATGCGCATAATCGTTTTCCTCGCAATCGGTATACTTATACAAATTTTTCGTTTCCCCATAGCTGGTTTGATGGGTATGCTCCGTAGTCATCATATTTTTCAATGCCTTATAGAGCGCGCTTCTGGGCGCATCCGATTGCGCCGTACCGCCGGAATTTGCGGACATAGCGCTGTATGCATAGCTACCCGTATAGAAATCTTCCGCGTAATCGGAAAGGAAAGTACATTCCTCATCTCTCGTACCCCAGTTGACTACGTAGCCGCTCTGCGTAACGTAATTGATAGCAGCCGAAGCGTCAATGCTTTGCGTATTGAACGCAAATACCGAAGCCGACGCCACAATAGACGATGCCAACAATAAGGATAATTTTCTCAATAATTTCATAATAACCTCATTTGTGTTACTTTTATCTTTCCCATTATAACACACATTTTTGCGTTTTACAAGCAATTCGACTGCGAAAATACGTTTTTCTTCTTTACGCAAAGCGTACGGTTATCATTCGCCTGCAAAAAATCAACCGCCCTGCCGTTATGCAGGACGGTTTTGTTTTTTATAAAGCTTCGTAGCTAAGCGTCTCTACGCCATGTTTTTCAAATACGTTATCCGCTTTTGCTAAATCGGACGTTTTTACAACGATAGAGGCTTCATCGCCCGACGTCGACAGCCCGTACATATATTCCACGCTCAATTCCTCATCCGCAATCACGCGCAAAATCTTTTGCAACGCGCCAGGCTCGTGCGGAATTTTAAGAATAAACACTTCCGTCAACATACTGGAAAAACCAGCCGAAGACAGGGCGGTTTTCCCTTCCTGCGGTTTGTCCGAAATGATACGCAACAAACCGTATTCCGCCGTATCGGCAAGGCTCATGGAAAGAATGTTAACGCCGTTTGCTTTCAAGACGTCCAAAATTTCTCCCAAACGCCCTTTTCTGTTTTCAATGAACACCGAAATTTGTTTCGTAACCATACCTTTCCTCCTTATTTCACGTTTCGCAAATCCTTAATGCGCTTCGCTTTGCCTTCAAAACGCTGTAACGTATTGGGGGATTCCAAGCGAATCTTCGCATCCAACCCAAGCACTACTTTCAATTTATTTCTCGTTACCGTTTCAATGCGTTGCAATTCGGCAAACGAGTCCGTTTCCTTGTTCAATTCTACGCGTACGGTAAGCTTGTCCGAATACCCCTCTCTTTCCACGATAATTTCGTAATGAGGACCAAGTTCGGGTACGGAAAGCACCACTTCTTCGATTTGTCCAGGGAATACGTTGACACCCCGAACTTTCAACATATCGTCGCTTCTGCCCGACGGATTTTCCATACGGCAAGTAGTTCTTCCGCAAGCGCAAGGCTCGTAGAACAGCCTCGTAACGTCCTTCGTGCGATAACGAATTAAGGGCAAGCCTTCCTTTTTAATACACGTTATAACCAACTCCCCTTTTTCGCCTGCAGGCAATACCTCGCCCGTTACACTGTCGATAATTTCGGGAATAAAGTAATCTTCATTGATATGCATACCGCAATGTTCCAAACATTCACCCGAAACACCGGGGCCCATCAATTCGCTCATGCCGTAATTGGACGTGATATTGACGTCTTTCCCCCAAACGGCGTGCATTTCCTCACGCATTGCGTCGGTGAGAAGCTCACTGCCCACAAGCGCCGTTTTGATAAACAAATCTTTTTGGGGATCAATGCCGCTATCTCTCGCCACTTCGGCAAGACGCAAAGCATACGAAGGCGTTGCAACCAACAGGGAAGTTTTAAAATCCTGCATGTACATTAGTTGCTTTTCTGAATTGCCCGTAGAGGAAGGCACAATGGTCGCACCCACCTTTTCCAAGCCGTAATGCAACCCAAACGCGCCCGTAAACATACCGTAACCAAAACAAATTTGCGCAATGTCTTTCTTGGTTGCGCCGCCCATGCAAGCGATACGGGAAACGCAATCCGTCCACGTATCCAAATCCCCTTGCGTATAGCCCACTACCGTAGGTTTCCCCGTCGTACCCGAACTTGCGTGAATACGCACCAAGTCCTCTTGCGGTACGGCAAATAAGCCAAACGGATAGGTATCGCGCATATCTTGCTTGGTGGTAAAGGGCAATTTTTGCAAATCCGAAAGACATTGGATATCCTGCGGCGCGATCCCTGCTTCGTCCATTTTTGCGCGATAGTAAGGCACTTTTTCATACACTCTCGCAACCGTTTCCTGCAAGCGTGCCAACTGCAACGCTTCCATTTCCGCACGAGATAAACATTCTTCCTTAGACCAAATCATATTTATTCCTCCGTCGGGTTATCCCGACCTAATTTTTACGCTTGCGCTTCCGCTTTTGCGGTATCCTCAAATGCATTACTAATCGTTTGCACTTGAGGGGGCTTGGTAAACAAGCTTACGATTACCGTCACCGAAACGGAATATATCATACAAATTACGCCGATCATCGGCGAACAACCTATGCCGTCTTGCAACGCTTTGCCAAAGCTGCACACCCAATCGTTTTTATCGTAGCCAAAAACAAAAATCAACGCCACGGTCAATACCAGCGAGCCGATAATCGATGCCCAAACCGCTGGACGGCTAACCCTTTTCCAAACCAACCCGATAACGTACGGACCAATGAAACAGCCTGCCAAAACGCCCCAGCTTAAACCCATTAAGTACGCGATAGCGGAAATTTGGAAAAATTCGTTCAAAATTGCCAAAACAACGGAAATCAACACGAACGCCAAGCAAAGGATTTTCATTGTCCAATTGACACGTTTATCCGAGGCATTGGGGTTAATTTTCCCTTTGTAAATATCCACGGCAAGCACGGAAGCCGACGCCAAGGATACCGAGGATAACGTAGACATACTAGCCGAAAGTATCAATACGGCAAGCACGCCGACAAGCCCCGTCGGGATTACGATTTTTATCATGTTCGGGATAAGATTATCTGCGCCCACGCCTGCGATAGACGGGAAGAACGCCGACAGCGCGCCCGTGAAATAAGCGCCGAAGCCAATAATCAATGCAAACACAGTGCTAACGATCATGCCTTGCGAAATAGCTTTATCATCGCGCACCGCATAATATTTATGTATCGTTTGCGGCAATGCCCAAACGCCGAAAGACGTAAGTAAAATAAGCGAGATTAAGGACATGGTATTGCCATATAAGCCCGTATTGGCACTGGAGAAAGTAAACCAGCCAAGCTCGTCGCTGCTTGTGAGCAAGGTCAAATCCCAATTAATGGAATCGTAATTCATAAAACAAATAACCATTGCCACAACGCCAATCAACATGATTATGCCTTGAATAAAATCGGAAAGCGCGGTAGCGAAATAACCGCCGAAGAAAAGATACAATGCCGTCAACGCCGCCAGCGCAATCATAATCGTCCAGCCAGGCACGCCGAATACGATACCAAATAAGGAACTAAGCCCATTGTATACCGAAGCCGAATACGGAATAAGGAATAAGAAAATAACCACCGCCGATGCCAGCTTTAAGTTAGTGCTGTCGTAGCGTTTTTCAAAAAATTCTGGCATGGTTTTTGCCGAAAGCCTTGTAGTCATCGTTTTGGTACGTTTCGCCAACACCTTCCACGCCAACAGCGAGCCGATAATTGCATTGCCGATACCAATCCACACCGCCGCCAAGCCGTACTGCGAACCAAATCGCCCTGCGTAACCAATGAAAATTACTGCAGAGAAATACGTCGTGCCGTACGCAAACGCGCTCATCCAACCGTTTAAGCCTTTCTTCCCAGCCAAAAGGAAATCTTTTACTGACCCCGAACGATTGCGTGTGTACATTGCAATTGCAACCATACTCAACGCATATAGCGCCAAAATAATGTAGTCCAAAACCATTTTCTCATTCCTCTCGCATTGATTTTTTCGATTTTTTTACAAGCCAAAATCAATATTTATGATTATAACACATTTCACTTTGTACTGTCAACAAAACAAACGCCGAAAAAACCGAGAAAACAAGCTTTTTTCCGCTTTTCTCGCACCGCCCTACCCTTTCCGTTACAAGTGCTTATCCGCAGGCAAATTTATCCCCCTTGCGTCTTGACAAAGCGCAGCGTTTGTGTTACAATACTAACGTTAGGAGGGTGAGAAGATGCTCGCTGTGAAAAACGTTACAGTTGAATATTTAGCCAATCCCATTGGAATTCCGCTTCACTCGATACGTTTTGGGTGGACGGTGGAAACCGACCAACGCGGAGAACAGCAAGCCGCCTATCGCATTATCGTCAAAAACAACGAAAAAACGGTGTGGGATAGCGGAAAGGTCGTTAGCGGTGACACGAGCGGCATCTCTTATTGCGGCGAGGCGTTGCAACCGCGCACGCAATATTGTTGGCAAGTGCAAGTGTATACGGAAAGCGGTCAACACTCCGAGTTTTCTGCGCCGCAAAGCTTTGAACCCACGCTTTCGGACAAGGAATGGCACTTTGCCTCTTTTATCGGCGCAAATACGCAAGGGTTGCCTATGCTTAGAAAATCGTTTACCCTTTGCGAAAAGACGGTTGCCAAAGCACGCATTTACGTTTGTGGTTTGGGGAATTATCAACTGTCCGTAAATGGAAACGTGGTCAATTGCGCAACGATTACTCCCCTTATCACTCGCTATCATCAGCGATATACGTACAACGTTTATGACGTTACGAGCTTACTGACAAACAAAGAAAACGTGTTTGGCATATTGCTCGGCAACGGTTATTATAGCATGCACGGTAATGGTGTGAATTGGCAAACGGAAAATTGGGCAAATGCGCCTTGGACAGATAGACCGAAATGCAAGCTGTTGGCTTTCATCACCTATACGGACGGCACGGAAACCATCGTTGCCACCGACGAAACTTGGAAATGCGCCGAAAGCGCTTTACGAGTGGACGAAGCCTATTACGGCGAGGAACAAGACGCGAGGCTACTCCCTTTGGGTTGGGACACCGCCCTCTTTGACGATAGCCATTGGCAAAACGCCGTCCTTGTCGCCCCCCCTTTGGGCAAACCCGAGCCGCAATTGGCGGAGGGCTGTTCCATTGCCGAGCGCATTCCTTTAACCCTTTTGTATCAAAAGGAAAACGAGTATCTTTTCGAGGCGCAAAAAATGGTTGTCGGCTGGGTGAAGCTTACCGTTTTAGGCAATTGCGGCGACGAAATAGAAATTAGCTATTCCGAATGGAAAAACGAGCAAGGCGCACTTGACCAAAAGGGATTACTGTCGGTATGGAATTTTGCAGGCAGGATGAGAGAACCGCAAACGGATTATTTTATTTTAAGCGGAACGGGCGTTGAAAGCTTCACTCCGTATTTTGTATATAAGGGTTTTCGATATATCCGTATCAAGACCAAGGGCAAGGTCAAAATACAAAACGCCGTTGCGGAAAGCGTATACGCAAACCTTGCGCAAACGGGGCATTTTTCCTGTTCCAATAGTTTTATCAATCAACTGCACGAGGCGTGCAAATACACGCTTTTGAACAATTTACACGGCTTTCCGAGCGATACGCCCGTATACGAAAAATTGGGGTATTTGGCGGACGGATATTTAACGCAGGAAATGGCGCATTATAATTTTGACGCCGTGAAATATTATGAAAAGTGGGCAAGAGATATCCTCGACCAAGCCAAAGACAACGGCTATATCGAGCAAACTGCGCCCATGTGGGACGAGGACAAAGAAAACGCCCCCGAATGGAGCGTTGCTGTTGCCGTTGTCCCCTATCAGCTTTATAAAATGACCAACGACAAAACGTTGCTCGTGGAAGCGTATACAAAAGCAAAATCCGTCTTTGCCTATCAAATGCGCTTGACGGACGGAAAGATTGCTACCTCTATGTGGGGCGACCACGCGGCGACAAACCAAAACACCATAAAGGAAATTTCCGCAACCGCTTCCTTATATAATATGGCGAATATTCTCGCAATTGCGGCAAAATTGCAAGGAAAAACCAACGAGGAAGAGGAATTTTCGCGCAAAGCGGAAGAAATAAAATCCGCTTTCAATAAAGCGTTTTTCAACGAAGATGTGGGATATTATTGCGAAAGAGGCAAAAAGAATTTTGCACTCAACGCCCAAGTAATCCCCTGCGCTTTGGGTTTGGCCGACGAAACGCAAAAGCAAAAACTCCGTACCGCCATAAGCCAATACGCCGCCGCAATGGACGGAGGTATTTTCGGTATTAAATATCTTTTCCCTATTTTGACGGATATGGGGTTTGCGGATAGACTGTATGCATGGGTGAGCGAAAGAAACGCACCCAGCTGGGGCTATTGGCTGTCCTTCGGCGAGGGTACGCTTTGGGAACAATGGTACGATTTTACTCGCTCTAAAAACCACCACATGTTTGGTACGATAGACGAATGGCTGTATAAAACGCTGGGCGGTTTAGAAGTTATCGACGGAAAAACGATTAGTGTGTCCCCCTATTTTGCACCGCAATTGCAATGGGCAAAAGCAAGCGTGTTGACGATAAACGGCAACGCGTCCTCACAATGGGAAAAGCAAAATAACGCAGTGCGTTTGAGCGTTGAAATTCCCTTTAATACAACGGCAAAAGTCTACCTGCCCTCACCCAACGTTTTAGAAAGCGGCAAACCGTTAAAAGCTAGCCAAGGCATACGGATAATAGCGCAATCGGCAAAAGAAACCCTTTTGGAGATTGGTTCGGGCAAGTATCAATTTGAGATAATCGACAACTAAAAAGGATAAAAAAGCGCCGAAGCTCTTTTTACAGAGTTTCGACGTTTTTTTATTTTTTACGTTTTAAGCTTTTGATAAGCCGTTACATCCATTGCGACCAATCAATTACGCCATTGGGATAACCGCAATAATAAATGTACGCGTCTACGATTGCGCCATCCGTTTCAGACAACTTCATAACCGTACCGCCCATAAGCGATTTACTGGCAGAGGTTTTCGGGCTAGTCGTAATGGTGCCATCGCTATTTAAGAAGTTATAGCGATCGTATTCGCTTGTTTTTTGACCGTATTGGAAACGAATGCCTTCATACACAACGCTAACGCTGTTACAATGCTCGTGACCAACAAAAATAGAATCAGCGCCCAACGCTTTCATACCGTTGAAGATTGCATAATTGCCATCCCAAGCGCTCTTCATTTGCCTGCCGATATACCCAAAATCGGTATCCGCTTTATTCGCCAACAAATCGAGGTTGATATCTTGGGATTGTTGCGATTGCGTAAACCCGTATTGTTCGTAAGCCTTTGCAAAAATAGCCTGTTGAATATGGTATGCAAAGGAAATTTTTACATCGGGAACAAGTGCTTTAATTGCCGTAATTTCATTGGTATACCAATTGATTTGGTCTTGACCGAAGCCCGCAGTCGTTTTGGTATGACCGTTGGAAATGGATTCCGCACTAGCCGAGCCGCAACCGTTGCTGTCCAACATATAGAACACACGCTTCAATTGACCACCCTGCGCAATTGCAACCGAATAGTTGCCGTTGCCCGTCAAAGTCTTTTGTTCAAATAAGCAATATTCAGCATTTTCAAGCTGTTCGCACTGCCAATCAACGCCCTTATAGCTTTCGTTATCGTGGTTGCCGAATACGGGCGCCCAAGGAATTTGGAACCCGTCCATAAATTCAATCAAGCTAAGCAACGCTGTACCGCTGTCGTCAAATTCGCCGTATACAAGGTCACCCGTGATCAAAATTAAATCGGGATTGGTAGCATTGACCGTTTCGGTGATATAATTGTAGCAACGTTCGTTTACCTTATCCGTAGCCCAGAAATTGTAATCTACGCCGCCGCGGCCAGGACGCGTTTGTCCTGCGTCAATAATTTGGGTATCCGTAAGTTGCAACACAATGGGCTCTCTCCCTGCTTCCACTTCTACAACGAAATCGGGAATGTTAAACGCCGACAACAAAACGGTATCTTCCAACGTAATTTGGCTGTTACCCTCTTCGTCCGCGAAATATTGTTCGCAATCACCGCAATACCAATATTCGATATTGCCGTTATCGTAACCATTGGGCTCTACCGCCGCCGTATAGGTGAAGTGGTGCGAAGTTTTATCCGTTTGCACACTTCCCTTGTCTTCAATGATTACTTGACAATCTTCGTCCTCGAAATATTCTTGACACAATTCGCAAGTCCAGTGAGAAATATTACCTTTCTCTTTACAGGTTGCCGCCGCTTCCGGCACGAATACGCTCACGTGATCCAATTTTGCAATTGTCACGTCCTCTATCGTCAATTCTTCCGTAGCGTCTATGTCGGTGAAGATTTTATCACAGACGTAGCAGGACCAATATTCGATATTGCCCTCTTGGGAGCAAGTGGGGTTTTTCGCTCTCGTTTTGGTGCATTGATGCACGCTACACTCCTCGTTGTTCTCACTTGAAGTGGAGCTTTCAACGCTAACGTCTCCCGACGTGGAAGAACCGCCGCCACTGCCGAACGAACAAGCACTCATTGAAGTTGCCATCACCGCCACAAACAACGTCAAAATGATTTTTTTCATACTGTTTTTCCTTTTTTATTTTTTGTCGCGCTTATTTTAGCGCGCTTATTTTAGGAACGCAACACCTTTAAAATTTCAGGTTGAAAAATTACCCGAAGCTAAAAGCATTGCTTGTGCAAGGCGCAATTAAGCGCCCTGCAACAAACCTTTCATAATTTTAAATACGTCCGTATTCTTAATACGCGTATCAACGCCGAAGGAATAATTTTCGAAATTGATATCCGCGCCGTTGATATACAAATTAACGTCCGTAGACGAGTGCGACGTCGTCGTCCAAGCATAATGCTTAGGTACATACGTCATACCGTTATCGTGAGAAACCGTTTCCAAGAAATTCAACGCAGTAGCGGCGCTTTCTTTCAATTCCAAGCCGCCCGTTTCATGGTCAGCCGTTATGATAACCACCGTATCGTCACGGTTTTCAGCCCATTCCAAAACAGCCTGCACTGCATCGTCAAATGCCAACAATTCCTGCAACATATACGTCATATCGTTGTTGTGTCCGCCGTGGTCGATGTGCGAGCCCTCCGCCATAAGGAAGAAGCCGTCTTCGTCTTTGGACAAATATTCCAACGCTTCCGTAATTACTTTGTCAAAAGCCACTCTGTTTGCGTTTGCAGACATCGAAGGTGCGTCCGCTCTAATCAAATAGCTACCGAATACCTTATCCGAAGAAGCTTCCGAAATATCCTCTACCGCTTCCACTTTTTCATAGCCTGCATCCGTAAAAATGTTTTGATAAGCGGTATCCATAACGTAGCTTGCAAACAAATTCACGTTGCTGGTCGTTGCTGCTTCACGCAACAAACAATCTTTATCGTTACGATTGTATGCATGCGCAGAGAAGCCCATCGGCGTTGCGCCGTACAATTCTTCCGTAGCAATAATACCCGTACTCTTGCCCATGCCGCTTGCGATATCCACAATCGTTTCCAAGTTCAAATAGTTGGGGTCTTTCCCTACCATTCCGTTAATTGCACGCTTACCCGTTGCAAGCGCCGTTGCCGCCGCTGCCGAATCGGTGATTACGTCGGATGCCGAACGAGTTTCCACCGTCGTCTTATAAGGGAAACCTTGCATCGTCAAAGCTTCGCCTTTATAAATTCCCCCTGCCTTAATTTGTTCAGGGCCCATACCGTCGCCAATCAACAAAATGATATTTTTCGCCGTAGTTACGTTGGTCAACGTAATCGCTCCTTCTTCATCGGAAACGCCACTAGCGGTAAAAGAGTTCGCCGTCACATCCGTTCCAGCAAGCACTGCGTTATTGGTGTCCGCGTTTCCGTCCACCTGCATGCCTTGCGCTGCGCAAGATGCCATAGAGCCTACCATTAAACCAGCCAATAAAAGCGCTAATGTATTTTTTACTTTCATACAATTCTCCTTTTCGCTTCCGTCAAAGACTTATTCGTTTTCCTTCTTTTTCAGCAATACAGCCGTCGTCAAGCCAACCATAGCAAGACCAACGGACAAGCCGCCTACTGCACCGGAACAACCAAACGAAATGCCGCCATTTTGCGTATCGTCTGCAGGCTTATCTTCAGAGTTTTCTTCTTCCTTATCGCTTTCGTCGGAAATGATATCTTCGGAGTTTTCTTCTTCCTCGTCGCTTTCATCGGAAGTAATATCTGCGGAGCTATCTTCTTCCGTAGAACTATCGGAAGACGTATCGTCGGAGGTATCATCATCGGAAGTATCGCCGCCGATAAGCGTATATACAACCTCAACCGTAATGTCGCCGCCCGTCAATTGATAAGCTTCCCAAGCGGAAGTATAACCTTCCTTAACAGGTACGTCGGGTTCTACGATATCCGTATTATCCAACGTATAGGTTGCGCTGCCAACTACCGTTTCGCCGTCCATAAAGGTTACGGTATATTCAATTGCGCTATATTGCGCATATACCGCATAATCTCTTTCGGGCATAACCGAAAGTACTGCTTCGTTGGTATCTTTTTCAAACCAGCCGACAAATACGTAATGTTCTCTTTCGGGAGCAACCAAAACAATTTCGCTGCCTGCCGTAAGATATTGTTCGTCCAAGCCAGGGTTCATTTCAACAGTCAACGTGTACGCCTTTCTTCTTGCGTAGTTTTCAACGTCTTCCGTTACCGTATAGGTGGTAGAGCCATTGACAATGGAAAGCCCTGCCTTTACGCCAACAACCACGTCAACGTTGCCGCCGATTGCCGCGAGGTAATCATTATGAATTTTAATTTCTACGTTATCCCCATTTACATAAATGATAATGGGAAGCTTATATTTATCCGCCGCCGTCGAAGGGAAGGTATGGAATACGTAATCGGTTACGTCCGTGTTTGCGTTGATTTCTCTGATCGTGGTGCCGTTAATCGTGAAGTAATCAAGCATATAGCCGTATTTTGCGTTGTCCATGATACCATAATCAACGCCTTCGGGCATAACGCCTTCACCGAAATTGATAGCGGTGCAAGTCAATTCGGACAAGTCGCCAACAATTCTCCAACCGCCAATGCTTACGTTTGCCGTAACGTCCAAGGTAACGCTGCTTTCTTTTACCGTAACCGCAACGTCTTCAAGCACTTTGTACATACCGCTGTCGCCCATAACGGACAAGCCTGCCTTTACCCCAATAACAATTTCAGGATCTTCGCCAAGGGTTGCGATATAATCGTTATGTACTTTTACTTCCAACGTACCGTTGTTTTCATAAATCATTACGGGAACTTGATAAATAGCATTCGCCGTCGAAGGGAAGGTAGAGAATACGTAATTAGAAACGTCCGTATTTGCGTTGATATCCGCAACCGTTCTACCGTTAATGGTGATATATTCTTGAATATATTGCCAATCCGCCTCGTCCATAATGCCATAGCTTACGCCAGAGATAACGCCTTCGCCAAGCTTAATTCTCGTATACGTAAGTTCGTCTGCCGTACCCGTTACGTCCCAACCTTCAACCGCTACGTTTGCCGTAATATCCGTGGTAGGAATAAGGGTGTATACAACGTTTACAACGATATCGCCACCCGACAGGGTATAGCTTTCCCATGCGCTAATATAGCCGTCCTTTTGAGGAAGTGCAGGTTCTTCAATTGCCGTTTGACCGTCCGTATACGATACGGTAGCGATAATATTTTCGCCGTCCATAAAGGTTACGGTATAGGTGTTTACAACCAAACGATATACGTATTCTTCTACGTCTTGCGTTACCATATAGGTCGTGCTGCCGTTTGCGATAGACAACCCTGCTTTTACCGCAACAATAATGCTTTCTACGTCGCCAAGCGATGCGATATAATCATTATGTACTTTTACTTCCAACGTACCGTTGTTTTCATAAATCATTACGGGAACTTGATAAATAGCATTCGCCGTCGAAGGGAAGGTAGAGAATACGTAATTAGAAGCGTCCGTATTTGCGTTGATATCCGCAACCGTTCTACCGTTAATCGTAATATATTCTTGAACATATTGCCAAGCCGCATTGTCCATAATGCCATAGCTTACGCCAGAGATAACGCCTTCGCCAAGCTTAATTCTCGTATACGTAAGTTCGTCTGCCGTACCCACTACGTCCCAACCGTCGATAGTTACGCTTGCGGTAATATCCTCTTGCATTACCCCTCTTACGGTTTCCGTAACGTCGCTGTTTACTTTGTAAAGCACCTCTTCGCTTTCAAAATACAAACCAGCCTTTACGCCAATTTGAATGGGCGTGTCTGCGCCAAGCGAAGCAATATAATCGTTATGGATTTTTACTTCCAAATTGCCGTTGTTACCAAAAAGGATAACGGGCAATTTATACTTATCCGCCGCCGTCGAAGGGAAGGACGAGAATTCGTAATTAGAAACGTCCGTATTCGCATTGATTTCCCCTACGGTCTTGCCGTTAATGGTGATATAATCCTTAATATAATGGTAGTGCGTACCAATGTCGTTATCCAAAATGTGATAGCCAAGGTCGGCAGGAAGCACGCCTTCGCCGAAATTGATAAGCGTATACGTAAGTTCGCTTGCCGTACCCGTCGACTTCCAACCTTTAATGGTTACGTTTGCGGTGATATCCGTTTCGGCCTTCGCAGCTACCCAAGTGTCGTTGCTATACGTAAAACGTCTGCTTTCTCCCATTTCGTACGTCGTACCTTCATTGACAAAGGTCAAGCCTTCCGTCAATTCGAACGTAGGCGTTTCGCCAAGCGTATTAAAATAGTTTTCGTGAATATACAAACGCAAACGCGCTGCGTCGCGTTCATAAATCAAAACGGGTACCTTATATTTATCGGACGCATTCCCAGGGAATTGCGTATACGTCCAATCCAATGCACCCAACGAGCTGTCCTCGTTAATTTCCTTTACTGTTCTGCCGTTGAAGCTGATATATTCTTGGATATATGCAAATTCTTCCGTATCCATAGCATCATAATCAAAATTGCTTAATACGTTTTTATCAAAGGATATCGTAAGAAGCTTTAATTCTGCGCTATCTTGCCAGCCAGAAATGGTTACGCCTGCGCTAATATCCACCGAGGTTTCCGAAGCGCTTACGTATTTCACGTCGCTATTTTCCGCAGTCCATACGGCACCCGCGCACAACATTGAACAAATCGCTATTGCAACCGTCTTTAATTTCATCATCGTTCTCCTTATAATATATTTAACGAGCCAACTCGTTTACTGTCTTTTTTTCTTTAAAAGCATTGCCGCGCCAAGCAAGGCAACCAAACCGCCGCCAACCGAAACAACCGAGCCGCAACCGCCCTCTTCTTCCGTTGCCACGGCACCGCCTTCAAACCATGCGTACAATTCCACGTCGCCAAGCTTATCGGGCGAAAGCGTATCTACCTTTTCCGT
>JAZOVQ010000092.1:0-42329 GCA_045658805.1 Candidatus Scatosoma sp. | reverse complement strand
TGTGGCGGAAACCTACGTAGCAGTACGCGCCGAAATCCCCGTGGATATCTTTTTGTCCTTCTTTGGGGAATTCATCGATGCGGCAGGTATTTTCCGTCCATGCCATATCAAAGTCTTCAAAGAAGGTCGTCGCGCCCTTATCAAGCATTGCGCCGTAATATTCCTTCATCATTTCGATTGCCTTTTCCTTGTCGAAGGACGCCACCGCTTTGAGGATATAATAGCTCATGAACGTGGACATGCCCTTGGCATTTCCCTCTACAAGGCGTTTTTCTTCCTCTTTGGTAAGCCCCGTTGCAAAGTATTTCAAGCCCATAACTTGCTTTTTGTCCCCGCACTCGATTTCCACGGAAAGCAAGCGGGAAAGAACCCCTTCCGCCACGGAAGTATCCCTGCCAAAACTCTTCAAAAGCTCGATTGCCTTTTTCATCGCCATGATATTGATGGCGCGGCTGCCAGGCTCGACCTGCGGCGTGGATTGCGTAGGCCAGTCAACGAACAAACTCGGGTAAGCAAGCGCCCCCTCTTCCGTAACGCAGGCGTCCATCTGCCCGATTAAGCCTTCAAGATAGGAAAGCTGTTTTTGGATAAACGCTTTCGCCCCCGTTTTTTCATAGTAGTCCGCCAAAATGATAATCCACCACATAGAATAGGTGGGGAAATTGTTCATCCAGCCAGGCAACGGCGTTTGATTTCTCGAAAAATCCAACGATTTTTCAAGCACAGGGAAACGTCCGTACAAAGTTGTCAAAGCCAACATTTCAGGGTGCATATCCCCTACCCAAACCAATCTATCGCGCTTAACGCCGTCCCAAACGTAGCCTTCCGAAGCGCAAAGGTCTACCGTACGCTTTGCCACGTCGTAAATTTCACGAATTCTTTCGTCCTTGCCGTTGTACACGAAGCAGGGCTTTTTGTTGACGATTTTGTTGATTGCAACAATCGTTTTAACACGCGCGTGACCGTAAAAATCTACACGCAAGAAACGGAAACCCGTATTGCCGAACGTCATGTCCGAATAGAAAGGTAACGCAATTTCAAAATCACGCACAGCGTGGTCGTTGGTTGCATTTTTTTCACCGCCGATATCACTGCAACATTCCGTCAAGCTTTCGCCAAAACGCAAACGTATTCTCGCAGAAACCGCGTAATGAGTTAAAATGCGCACGCCGCCGCACATTTCTTTACCGAAATCCAAAATCACGTAATCGCCGTCCTCGAAAACGGTCGTATACTTTTCCGCAAGACCAATTTGCAAAGGTTGTTTTCTCAACAAATTTTTGCCGTTGCTTGCACTTTTGATTTCCTTAATTTGTATAGGACGAATAATTTCTTTCATATCCAACACCTCGTTTTGCTTGAACTCTCAAGCGAAAATCCTCTTGTTTTCGCTAAAAACTGCCTAATTTTAGCAATTTCTTTCAGCGTAAAACAAGTATAGCATACATCAATTCATTTGTCAACGTTTTCAAAGTTTTTCTTTTCCCCGATAAGCAAAAAGGAAGATACGCAATGTATCTTCCTTTTTGCTGGTGACCCGTACGGGACTCTCGCCTTTAGCGGCGCGCCCCGCTCCGCCATTATCAATGGCGTCCTTTGCCGTTGACTTATCCGTTGATAGGGGAATATCGACGGCAAAGCGTTTTGCTCCCGCAAAACGGCTCCCACCCTCGAGTCCCGTACGATACGAGGGAACATAAGCAAAAAGGAAGATACGCAATGTATCTTCCTTTTTGCTGGTGACCCGTACGGGACTCGAACCCATGTTACCACCGTGAAAGGGTGGTGTCTTAACCGCTTGACCAACGGGCCATTTTTGCGCTTTCGCGCTATTTAAAACGAATAAATCGTGTGTTGTCTTGGTAGCGGCGATGAGATTCGAACTTATGACCTATCGGGTATGAACCGATCGCTCTAACCAACTAAGCTACGCCGCCATCTGGTTGCGGGGGCAGGATTCGAACTTGCGACCTCCGGGTTATGAGCCCGGCGAGCTACCTAGCTGCTCCACCCCGCGATATGTTTGCTTCCAACGACAATTTGTCTTGCCATTCAAAACAGCTTTATAATAATACTAAAAACAAAATCGTTTGTCAACTATTTTTCACGCTTTTTTTAAAAAAATTATAAAATTTACGAAAAATTTTTATCACCTCGCTACCCGTTATTAAAATGCGGCAAAGACAGGCAAAAAAGTGAACGGCGGTTGCAAAGTTTCCCTCTGCCATCGCCGTTCCGCTTACCTTTACATTTCGTTGTTGGGTGCGCCTTCTCTCACCGCAGGCGGAGATGCGCTTTCCTTTTTCCCCGTTTCGTTTCGCAAGGAAGAAATGTATTTCGCATACTCTTCCTCGGTGATTTTCGGCACTTTATCTTTTTTGCTTTTTTGTATTCTTCGCATACCTGCCCCCTCCATTTTGGGAATTTTGTATCAAGTATGCCCGTTTTTTTGACAACTTATTCGCTTGCCCTTAAAAGACAATGCAAATAACGTTCCCCTTTTTATCGTTGACGATTCTCGACATGGTACGGCGCATTTTTTTACGGAGTTCGATAGGCATTGCGCCCGATTTGCCCGACAATTCGTCACCGACGAGCGCGCGCAACGATTTACCAAAAATATTTGTTTCCCAAACCTTATCCTCGCCCTCATCATAGCATTTTAAGGTGTCGTCTACAAATTCCTCGCCCTGCTGTTTAGTGCCGATAATCGGGTTGATAGAGCCCGTCACGTCTACGCGTACGATATGATAGCTGGCGGCATTGGCTTTAAATTGCACGCCATAGCCTGCGCCCTTTTTAACAAGCTGCGGCTTTTCCAACGTGAAATCCGCTTCGCTTGGATACACAATGCCGTAGCCGTGCGCTTCCGCTTCCAAAAACGCGTCCTTGATTTTATCATATTCTCTACCCGTTGCCGCAAGCGTTTGCACGTATTGCATCAATTGAAGATTATCCTCAATTTGTTCACCGCTTTCTTCGCTAATTGCTTGATAGAACAACCAATCCTGCGCAGTGATTTCTATCTCCACTTTACCCTTGCCCAAATCCATACGGATTTCGTTGGGATTGAGATAGGGAGAGGCATCCTCAAACAAATTTTCAAAGGCAAAACAATCACGCATTTTTTTCACGTTTTGCGTGGTCTTTTTCACCGCCGAAAGCAAATCGTCCACACGTTTATTCTCTTCGGGAAACGCTTGCAACCATTTAGGAATTTTGACGTCTATACGCAAAACGGGGAATTCGAAAAGCGCCTTTTGCAACACCTGCAAAATTTCCGTTTCGCCCATAGTTTCGACGTTCAACGCGACCACGGGTGCCTCGTATTTGTCTTCAAGCGTTTTTTGAAGCGCCTGCTGCGAAGCGGCATCTTTGCAATTTAACAGGATAACAAAGGGCTTTCCTATCCCTTTTAATTCCCGCACGGCGCGTTCTTCCGCCACTACGTATGCTTCGCGCGAAAGCCCTGTTACGCTTCCGTCCGTCGTTACTAACACCCCAATTGTCGAGTGTTCCTTGATTACTTTTTCCGTACCCAATTCCGCCGCGCGTTCAAAGGGCATAGGCGCTTCTTGCCAAGGCGTTTTTACCAAGCGAGGCGCCCCCTCCTCTTCAAAGCCGTTGGCGCCTTCCACCGCAAAGCCAACGCAATCGACCAAGCGCACGCTTGCTTCCGCGCTCTTTGCTACGTTGATTTTCGCTGCTTTTGCAGGCACAAATTTCGGCTCGGTTGTCATAACCGTTTTGCCTGCCGCCGCCTGCGGTAATTCGTCAATCATCACCGCGCGCTCTCGTTCCGCCGCCGAGGGTATAACCAGCGTTTCCATAAACCGTTTAATAAACGTGGATTTCCCCGTACGAACAGGCCCAACTACGCCTATGTAAATATCCCCGCCTGTGCGGCGGGCAATGTCTTCGTATACGTTGTAATTTTCCATCAACGACCTCCCATCGTTACTGCCGAGGTGATTTATACAAAAAAATCCCTGCGGGCAAACCTTACGGTTTACTATATGCAGGGAATTTTTGCTTTATTCGTTTTGCATTAGCTTTGGTGCGAAGAGGTGGACGTTGCCGCTTCTACGGCAAGATAATCTTTATCTTCCGTGAAATCACGCGGTTCATTGTATTCGCCGCCCAATGCTTCAATGGCATATTTAAGTTCTTGGAATTCAACAAAACCAATGGTTCTATCCTCAATTTTTTGCAGGAGCACGGGCAAAGCTCTTTCGTCGCCATACGCCGCCAAATAGCTTGCGCGCATAGGCGTTTTTTCTTCTCCTGCCAAGAATGCTTTTAAAAGTACGTCGTAAATTTTGTCCTCTTTTTCCTTTACACGCGACATAATTTCCAACATGTATTCGGTTGCAATGCCTTGCTCGTACGTTTCGTAAGCCAGCGTTTTCACTTCGTCGGCATGCATACGGAAAATGTCGGCAAGGTCGCTGCGAATATCCTCGTCCAAACGATTTTGTTTGAGTATGTCAAAATAAACGTCAAACGCCGCAGGATTGTCGCCGATTAAGCTAATTGCATAAGAAACCGTTTGCGTTTCTTCGCAGGCAAGCATAGGCAACAGCGCAGTGGGATTGTCGCGTTTTTCAATCTCCGCGCACAAAAATTCAGGCACGGGGACGTCCTCTTTCAAATGACCCATTAGCGTTTCCACAAGCTCGCTATCCGACATTTTTGCATAATATTCCTTCGGCGTGCATTTGATTTTGGAAACATACGTATCACCGAATTTTTTGTACAGCTTGGGGATAACGTTTTCCCATTCCTTTTCGGTGTGTTTATTTTTATTTTCTTCCATATATTGCGTAAGCTTTTCGTCAAAAAGCCCGTCAAAATCAATGAGTTTCATTTTCCTTCCTCCTCGGTATTCGTTTGACCGTCCTTTGCGGTTTCGCCATACTGTTTATAGAGCGCAACACTTGTGATAACCTGCACTTTTGCCAAATTCGCATCGAAAGCGGACGCGATAAGTTGAGAATCGCCGCCTAGCTCTTTCAGTCCCGAAAGGAAGAAAATGGCGCAGGCACAATCGTCGGTGTTGTCAATTAAATCCAAGCTGTCGTATTTTTCCAATGAACGGTACAACAGCTCTGCCGCCGCCTTGATTTTTTCGGCGTATACGTCGTTGATTACTACGAATTTGGAAGCAATTTTTGCATACGATTCGATAAATTTTTTACGGCGTTTTCTACCAATTTTAATGCGGAGGAGCTGTACCTTTCTATAAATATTACAAAGTACAATGCCCAGCGTTTCGTCCTCGTTACGTTCCAAAAGCATACGTAAAATTTCCACTTTTAAAACGTCTAACACTTCATAATCAAGCAATACGTCCTGCAGGAAATCATCCGCGCGGACGTGCGCCGCCGTCACTAATGCAAGATATTGCAAATCCCTATCCGCACCGTCCATTTCGTCAAAACACCAACGGAAATACCCATCGTGCAACGCCAAAAGCCCAAACAACTGCGCTTCGTCCTTGGGCGCCGCACCGATACGAAGCAAGGTTTTACAACGCTCTTCCCGCTCCTCTTGCGGCAAATGATAAAAATAAATTAAGTTGGGTTTGTCCGCTTCGCCGTCCTTGTATAAACGGATTTGGCGTAAATAATATTTCGCCACTTCCGCATCGGGATATATTGCGCAAAGCGCGTCCAACGTATGCTCCGCTTCGTCTATTAAACCGCTTTTGTACGCCGCAACCGCTTTAAAATATAACATTCTGCCGTCGAAGGGCATTTTTTGATCTAACAAAACGAATTTTTTATAAGCTTCCTCGTGTAAATCGTTTTCGCAGCATACGGTTGCCACTTTGTACAAATCGTCCGTATCTTCTTGCGTTTCCGCGGCAAGCTTTAAGGCAATTTCGCGGCTTTCGTCCGTCCTGCCTTGTTCCAAATACACCGCCGCAAGCGTAGCCTGTGCGCGAATGTTTTCGGGATATAATTCTAAAAGCTCTTTACAAATTTCTTCCGCCTTATCCGCTTCGTTGGTTAAAAGATGGGCAACCGCCTGCATTTCTTTTGCCGAAGCGTATTCCTTTGCGCCCTTTTCCACTTTGGAATATTCCGCAATGGCGCGCTTGCAGTCCCCTGCTTTCAACGCCTTTCCGCCCAAGGTGATTTCCTTGGAATAATCGGCAAGTCTAGGGGGATACACGAAACGAAAACCCGATTTTTTCGGGGTTGCAAACGCTTCCGCAATGTCCAATTTCGTTTCGTCAGAAATGCTGTCGTCGGCATCAATCAAGCGATTGTAATAATACGCCGATTGCGTTTCGTTGCCAATGGCTAAATAGTTGATTGCCAGTCCTTCGTAAATGTCAGGCAATTCCTCTTCTTCCGCAATATCTAAAAAGCGGAACCACCAATTGAGCGCCGAGCCCTGCAAGCCCATTCCCTCATAAATATCGCTTAAACGGGTGAAAACGTCGCCGTCCTCCCCATAAATCTCCAATTCTTTGTACGCCAAACGGAGCGCAGGAAGAAATTTTCCTTCGTTGTAATATTTATCCGCAAGCGAAGCAAGGCGCTTTCGGCTAAAATCAATTTGTCTTACCTGTCCGTTTTTCATACCTAAAAAATTCCCTATTTCTTTGCAAACAACAAATCCGCGTCCTCGTCCGTAAACGCATAATCGGTGTTGCAATAATGGCAATGCACCTTCACGGCGCCGTCCTCTTTGATAATTTCACGCATTTGTTCTTCACCGAGAGAAACGAGCACTCTCGTCAAATATTCCCTTGAACAATTGCATTTGTATACAGCTTTACGCTCTTCCCAAACCGTTTTATCTATAAGGAAATTCTTTTCAACGCAAGCCGTTAAACCGAGCGTTTTCAATTCGTTAAGCAACGCCGTCAAGGGCAACGCCTCCACTTCTTCCAGCGTTTTTTCGTCCGCAAACGGCAAGGGTTGCACCGCGATAACGCCCGAAAATGCAAGCGTGCCGTCCTCGGAAAATTCCACAGCCGTAGCAAGACGCGTGGGCAATTGTTCGCTGATGCGATAATATTCCTCAAACGCTTCGTCCACTCCGCCAAAATCAGGCAACGCGCAAGAGCCGACAAACGGACGGCGATAGCCGTCGTCGCGAATGATAGTCAACGCGCCATTTTCGCCAAGGCATTCTCTTTGCTTTTCCAAAGTGATATCCCTGTCCAAAAACGGATCGCCGATATACCCTCTAATACGCAATTGACGGTTCCCCGAAACGGCAATATCTCCGCACGTTCCGTCGCTTTTTACCGCCAACGAAATTTCGCCCACTTCGTTTTTTAAACACGAGCTCATGAATGTCATCGCGGACATGGTACGCCCAAACACCGTTGCGGAGAGTTTTGAAAGGTTGTGCAAACGAATGCCCTCCCGTACAATTTCACTCGTATCGGCAACGGTAAGAGAAACCTGTCCGTCGTATATCAATGTACGCAATACGTTGTTCATAAAAATTACCCCTTGCGCTGTGCGAGAAAACAAATTCTATCACTCGTTTCCGCATTTTCACCGAGGTGCCCCTCGTAAGCAATCAACGCAAACCCGTTTTCTTTCAATGCATTTTTTATTTCGTCTACCGTGTAAATATACTGTCTATGCGTTTCGTCTAAACGCTCAAACTTGCCGTCGTTGCCTTTGACAAACAACGTAACGTCCATCGTTACTCCGTCTTCTTCCTGCTTATTAAACGCCAAATACGTCACATCGTCACGATCGTCCGCGCAAACAGTATTTGCAATTTTCTCGCGGAATTTTCTTTCCGAACTGATATCGAAAAGAAAAACGCCATCTTTTTTCAAAGCGTTGCGCACGTTTTTAAACGCCGAGGCAAGCTTGGCTTTGGGAATGTAATTGATACAATCGTTGATAGCCGTAGCAAAATCGAAACGACGAGGAAGCTTGGTTTTGGAAATATCCCCCAAAACGTACTGACTGCGCACCCCAAGCTTTAATGCTTGCTCCTGCGCAAAATCGAGCATTTCCGCAGACACGTCCAAGCCCGTCATATCATAGCCCTGCTTTTGAAAAGCGCGGGTGAACCAACCGCCGCCGCAACCAACGTCCAGCCCTACCCGTAAAGGATATGCTTTCAGCTTCGAAATTAAATACTGCGACCAATTTTCATAGCCGCAGTCGTCGTTGAGATATTCGAACCATTTGGCGAGATTTGCATAAGCAAATTTTCTTTCCATATCGTCCACCTCGCATGAGTATTGAAAGACGTAATCTTTCTATCCTTTTAGCAAAGCGCCGCAAACTACGTACGGCGCCTGCTTAATTGTTTTATTCGCCAAGAAGTTTGGGAGGTTTCGGTTTCTTCTTTTTACCTTTCTTATCTTCTTGTTCTTGCAGCGCTTTTTCACGTTCGTCAAATTGTTTGTTATATTCGACGTAGCGAAGATCGTTTTTATGTTCTTCCGCGTATGCTTCGGTATCTTCTACAATGTTTTGCTTACTTTCACGAAGTCGCTTCAAGTCGTCACGAGTGAAGGCTTGAGGTAATTCGTAAACCTGCAACGAGTCGTCAATAGGCTTAATGGGACGAGCCACCAAACGAGATCTGCCGTGGGACAAGATAACGCGTTGATATTCGAGCGCGGCAGCACTGTCCGAAGCCTCCGCAAAGCCGTCCTTGTTGTAGATACCTCTGCCAACCTTTGCGCCTTGAATTTTCGGGTTGATATATTTATCAAATACCCATTGCGCGAAATCCAACCATACCAAAAGGAAATACGCAAGCGCAAAGAAAATTATTGCAAGCACGCCAATCATCGTAAAGAAGGAGCCGCCAAGCATCAAACAGAAGAAAGGAATCATTGCGAGAATCATAAAGAAACCGCTTTGCAACAACGTACCAATCGTCAACAAGAAAGAGTTGCGAAGCATCGTCGTAAACGTCAATTTATAATTTACGCCAAGTGCCAACATCCAAAGGGACATAAGCGTACCGAAAATCATAAAGATATAGCTTACCGTTTCGGAAATTCGCAACCAAATTTCTTCCCCTCTGCTTAAACCGCCCGTCGCCAACGAAAATTCGGAAATGTCAATGAGCATATTGGTTAAAAACATAAGGAAACAGAAGAAGAATGCCGTTTGCAACGCGTTTTTGTAATTGAGTTTTACCCCTCTCCAAAAATCGTTGGAAACGAAGATACCTTCCGTCCATACCATATTACGAATAACGTACATACCGCCTGCAAGACCTACCGCCGCGATAATCGTAGAGAAGGTAAGACCAAGATACATAACGAAATCGCTTTGCAAAACCAGCCATTCCGACATACCTTGCAACGCGGGCGCGGCAGGATAGCCTATACCCAAATTTGCCCCAAAGGGATACAAGATACCGTTGTTCGTATCAACGAGCGAACATACGATAAGCACCAAAAACAACGGAATAAAGAAAAGCAAAATTAAAATGTTTACTTTTACAATTTTACCGAAATTACCTTTGAAGATATCCCAAAAGAGCTGCCAACGGTTGGTAGGCAACGTACTTCTTGCATATTCTTCACTTCTTTCCTTCCCTTCGAGAAGGCGGGTTATCAACCCTTTCTTTTGTTGCGCCATGAATATTTCTCCAAAACACCATTATTTAACGTTATTACGGATTTGACATTTTGCGCGCCTTATTTCAAAAAATAAGCAAAACGCAGAATGTTTTTTACGCAAATCCTCACGCATACTATTTTACTACAAAATTGTGATTATTTCAAGGAATTTTCGGAAAATTTTCAAATTAAATTTAGCGAAATGCAAATTATTTTTATTTTTCAATCGCTTTCCTATCACTTTTACAATTTTAGCTTAAAAAATAAATGGTAAGTTGCGCAAAAGAGATTAAAAATCTTTGACTTTTATCGAAAGTTGTGATACAATACCGTTGTTAAATAGAGGAGCGGCTGAACATCAGTACCCGACGGTTAGCAAATTTAGGACAAATTTGCGTTTGAAACGACGGGAAAAGGGTATCGCCGCCGAAGCGTAAAAACGTCCCCTTTACGCTGGGCACGCGGGAGAATACCCGTGTGACTGTCACCGTCCGTGAAGTGCTATTTACTTGTTTCCCATTGTAGCAAAGGGAACTTTTAATGCCATTTACAGACGGGACCGCCCGTCTTTTATTTTATAACGCGCGCTACGTGTACGTTACGTTCGCTTGAAAAAAATACGAAATACTTTTACCTTTGGAGGTACAGAATATGAAACAGTTTAACGTTGGGGTTATCGGCGCAACTGGTATGGTTGGCCAAAGATTTATGACCTTGCTTGCAGACCATCCCTGGTTTAACGTAGTTGCTTTGGCTGCTTCTGCCCGTTCGGCAGGTAAAACCTATCCCGAAGCCGTTGGCAATAAATGGGCTTTCGATTGCCCTATCCCTGAAAAATATCGTTCAATGGTGGTTTTGGACGCGGAAGCGGATATGGAAAAAATTGCCGCTAGCGTAGATTTTGTTTTCTGCGCAGTTAATATGGACAAAGCAAAAATCCGCGCTTTGGAAGAAGCGTATGCAAAATTGGAAGTGCCTGTTGTATCCAACAACTCGGCGCATCGTTTCACCGCTGACGTGCCTATGGTTATCCCTGAAATCAATGCGGATCACCTTGAAGTTATTGCTTCGCAACGCGCACGTTTGGGTACGAAGCGTGGGTTTATCGCAGTAAAATCTAACTGCTCCTTGCAATCCTACGTTCCCCTCTTGCACCCCTTGAAGCAATACGGCATCAAGCAGGCTGCCGTTTGTACTTATCAAGCAATTTCCGGCGCAGGCAAAACGTTTGAAACTATGCCCGAAATTATTGATAACGTAATCCCCTATATCGGCGGCGAAGAAGAAAAGAGCGAAAAGGAACCCCTCAAAATTTGGGGTAAAGTTGAAAATGGCGAAATCGTTTCGGCGGAAGCGCCCGTAATTACGGCGCAATGCTTGCGCGTTCCTGTGTCCGACGGACATACTGCCGCTGTTTTCGTAAGCTTTGAAAACAAGCCCTCGAAAGAAGAAATTCTTTCCGCTTGGCAAAACTTCAAATGCGTTGCGCAGGAATTGGCTTTGCCCTCCGCGCCCGCACAATTCTTGCGTTATTTCGAAGAAGACAACCGCCCTCAAGCAAAGCTTGACCGTATGGAAGGCAACGGCATGAGCGTAACCGTTGGCAGACTTCGCGAAGATATCGTATTCGATTATAAATTTGTAGGTCTTTCCCATAACACCCTCCGCGGCGCGGCAGGCGGCGCTGTTCTCCTTGCTGAATTGCTCGCGGCAAAGGGATACATGGATTAAACCTCGTTTACACAAAATTTTGAAAGGAAGAATAGTATATAGTTATGAAAGGATTTTTTAAAGGCAGCGCAACGGCGCTTATCACTCCGTTTAATGAAAATGGCGTTAATTACGACGCTTTGGGCGAATTGATTGAAAACCAAATTGCAGGCGGAACGTCCGCAATTGTTTTCCTCGGCACGACGGGCGAACCTTCCACCATGTCCTTCGCGGAAGAACATATTTTAATGGAATACGCCGTTAAGAAAGTGAACGGCAGAGCGAAAGTTATTTTCGGCTGCGGCAGCAACAACACCGCTGACGCCGTAATGACTGCACAGGCCGGCGAACGCTTTGGCGCGGACGGTTTGCTTGCCGTTACCCCCTATTATAACAAGTGTACGCAAAAGGGTTTGGTGGAATATTATAAGGCGATTTGTCAATCCGTTTCCATTCCCGTTATCGCATACAACGTACCCGGCCGTACGGGCGTAGAAATTCAACCTGCAACAATGGCGAAAATTGCCGAAATCCCCAATATCGCAGGGATTAAGGACGCAGGCGGTAATATGAGCAAAACCATGGAAACTTTCCGTTTGGTACGCGAAAAGTGCGACGTGTATTCGGGCGGAGACGCTTTGAATTTGCCTATCCTTGCTGTGGGCGGTGCTGGCGTTATTTCCGTTTTGTCTAATATTGTACCTGCGGACGTGAAGAAGCTTTGCGATTTGGTATTTGAAAACAAAATGGCGGAAGCAATTGCTTTGAACGACAAGCTTCTCCCCTTGGCAAACGCTTGCTTTGTGGAAGTGAACCCTATCCCTGTTAAGGAAGCAATGAATATTATGGGCTTTGACGCTGGTACGCCTCGTGCACCCTTGACGAAGATTGAGGACGAAAATAGAGCGAAGTTGGTTGCGGCAATGGAAAATTACGGTTTGGAGATAAAAGCATGACGAGAATTATTCTTTGCGGCGCTTGCGGTAAAATGGGCGGAAACGTTCTTTCCTTGCTTGAAAATGATCCCGAAGCGACCGTCGTTTGCGGCGTAGACCTCTACCCTCGTGAAATTGGTATTCCTGTATATAAAAGCTTTGCCGACGTTAAGGAAGAAGCGGACGTAATTATTGATTTCTCCTCGGCGGTTGGCGTTGTAGAACGCTTGGAATACGCAAAAGCACACAACCTTGGCATTGTACTTGCTTCGACGGGCTTTACCGCAGAAGACTTGCAAACGGTTGCTGAATATGAAAACTCCGTAGCAGTGTTTAAAACGGCAAACTTATCCCTTGGCGTAAACTTGATGCAAGCCCTTTGCAAAGCGGCGGCGGAAGTATTGGGCGACGCGTTCGACGTGGAAATTATTGAACGCCACCATAACTTGAAAAAGGACGCCCCTTCCGGTACGGCGTTGATGCTTGCCGATTCGGTAAACGAAGCGTTTGAAGGTAAGAAGCGTTTTGTCGAAGGCAGAAGCGGTATCGTTGGCGCGAGAGACAAGAGCGAAATTGGTATCCATGCTGTACGCGGCGGTACGATTGTTGGCGAACACGAAGTAATGTTTGCAGGCGAAGATGAAATTATTACCATCACGCACAGTGCGCAAAGCAAGCGTGTTTTCGCAACGGGTGCTATCCGTGCGGCGAAGTTCTTAAAAGGAAAAGAGGCAGGCAGGTACGAGATGAAGCACCTTTTGGCTGCTGAAAAATAAGTTTTTACGATAAAAAAATTAACCCCGTTCGCATACTTGCGAACGGGGTTTTCTTTTTCAAAAATTATCAGCTTAATAGGTTTCTTTGATATAACGACGGAAGAACGCGGCGCAATCGTCTACCCAACGAGAAATGCGTTTATCGTGAACGTTTACAGGACAAACTTCATAATCCGCCGTAGCCAAACCATGTACCCCTTCGGGGTAAACGTGCACTTCAAACGAAACGCCGTTTTCCGCAAGCTTCGTTGCAAAATGCAAAGTGTTTTGTACGGGTACGCACGCATCCGTTGCCGTTGCCCAAAGGAAGGAAGGCGCCGTTTTATCCGTTACCATTTCGTCTAAATTGGTTTGCTTGAGCAATTCCTCAATAGCCTCTTCCGTATAACCGCTAAGCAAATTGTTATGCGACATAGTATGGCGATATTTTTCGGAAATAACGGGATAAGAAAGCCCTACCGCCGTCGGTTGACAATCCAATTCCATACCGATTTTTTGCGCAACGTTTGCATAATCTACCGCCAAATTAGCCGTAAGATGTCCGCCTGCCGAGAAACCAACAACGAAAATTTCGTCTTTGTTCACGTTTAAGGCGTCTGCATTCTTTTTCACGTAATCGACTGCCGCCGCCAGCTCGCAAAGCTGTTCGGGATAACGAGCTCCGTCGGGTTGACAAAGATAGGTAAGCACAAACGTTTGAAAGCCCCTTACCCAAAATGCCGCCGCGATAGGTTCCCCTTCACGCTTGCTGACCATACCATAGCCGCCACCAGGCACTACGATAAGTGCAGGACGCTTCCATTCCCCAGGAATATCAAACGGGAAATCCATCAAAATACAATCCAATGTGCCGCCCTGTACGGGATATTCTTTCGAAAGTTCAATGCTATAATTTTTCATACCAAGCTCCGTTAAAAGTTTATAAAAGTTTTTGCTTTATCAATTGAAAAATTCGTTATAAATTGCTTGAATGCAAAGGGAACAATCTTCCCCCTTCACGCCAACGACGATATTCAATTCGTTAGGGTCTTGCGCAATCATATTAATGTTGATACCTGCTTCAGAAAGGGCCTTGAACAAACGCGCCGACGTACCGATATTATGCGCCATACCGTGCCCTACCGTTGCTACCAACGCAATGTCTTCGTGGACGGAAATGCGATCGGGATTAACCGCCGCCTTAATTTCTTCCACAATGTCGTCCATACGAACGCCTTTCAAAAATTCGTTATCAATTACAAGCGAGAACGAGTCGATCCCCGAAGGCATGTGTTCAAAGGAAATGCGGTGGTTGCCGATAACAGCAAGTACTTTTTGTACAAAACCGATTTCCGCGTTCATCATGGATTTTTCTACCGTAATAGAGGTAAAGCCTTTCTTACCTGCGATACCCGTTACCAAGCTTTCCTGCACTTTACGCTTTGCCGTTTTTACAATGTACGTACCTGCGTCCTCGGGACGGAAAGTGTTGCAAATTCTAATAGGAATCCCTGCGCTTCTAACGGGGAAAATAGATTCGCTATGTAACACGTTTGCGCCCATATAGGAAAGTTCGCGGAGTTCTTGATAGGAAAGCTCCTTCATGCATTTAGGGGAGTTGACAATTCTCGGATCACACGCGTAGAAACCGCTTACGTCCGTCCAGTTTTCATACAAATCCGCCATTACCGAGCGCGCTACAATCGAGCCCGAAATGTCACCGCCGCCGCGCGAGAAAGTCTTTACTTTTCCGTCCGCGCCAAGCCCATAGAAACCAGGGATAACCGCGCTTTCGTATTTAGATAAAACTTCTGCGCCAAGCGTGAACGTTTCTTCGCTTAATACACCGTCCGCAGTGAAACGAACGAACTCGGTCGCGTCCACAAAAGGTACGCCCAAAACAGCCGCCATTACTTGTGCGGCAAAATATTCGCCGCGCGACGCGCAATAATCGCGTCCTGCGCCGTTTAAAATTTCTTCTTCCGTTTTTGCAAGCGAAGCTTCCAAACCAATCGTTTTGCCCGTTTCCACTTCAATGTTTAAAAAACGAGTGCGGATTTTTGCAAACGTTTCTTTAAACGCCGCAATATCCCCTGCTTCCACTTCATCCGAACATTTATACAACAAATCGGTCACTTTAATATCGCCGCTGAAACGCTTTCCTGGCGCGGATACTACCACGTAGCGTCTTTCCGCATCCGAACGTACAATTTTCGCCGCAGCGCAAATTACATTGCCGTCCGCCATGGACGTGCCGCCGAATTTACAAACCTTAATAGCCATGTTTACTCCTTAAATCACTATTGCCCTAATTTTTCTTATTCTCTCTATCGAAACGCTGCCCTTTAAATGTTGAGCGCCAAAATCATCAAGCCTGCCAAAACCAAAGAAATGGCTTTAATCCAAAACTTGGAAACAAATACGTTTTTCAAAAATTTTGCAAATTTCATTATTTGTTACCTCCGCGCTTTTTGTCCGACAAGGGCAATTCCGCCCAATAATATTCCTTCAATGCTTCTTTCAACATGTCCGTATCCGCATAGCGTTTTACTTCGCCTTGCTTGATAATGGAAATGATACCCGTTTCTTCAGAAACCACCAACGAAATTACGTTTGCCACTTCGGTGATACCGATTGCCGCGCGGTGACGGGTGCCGTATTCCTTGGGATAGCTAGTCTTTTGCGTCAAAGGCAAGAAACAGCCAGCCGCTTGAATTTTATGGCCGAGAATAACCGTCGCGCCGTCGTGCAAGGGCGCTTTAGGAAAGAAAATCCCTTCGATTAACTGCGTGGAAATTTCCGCATCGATGCCTACGCCGCTATGCAATACGTTTTTAGGCAAGCCGCCGTGCGACAACACGAGCAACGCCCCTACGTTGTTTTTGGACATATTTTGCAGGGCTTTTACAATGTTGTTGATACAACGTTCGGTATCCGCCGACGTACGAACTTCGCTTGTTCTCGTACTATTTTCAGGGGAACCGTCCTTCGCTGAATGTACGTCCCAAAAATATTTCTTTACCTCTACGTTGAACAAAATAAGCATGAGCGAAGACAACAAAATAATGTACAACAAGAAGAAGGATTTATCAATTACGTCAGGATCGATTACGTGCAAAAATGCGCCCACAAGCAGCATTACCCAATAAAGCACCATTAATTTGGTTGCGTCGTTATCGCGTAATACTTTGGACACGAAAAAGATCATCAGGAAAAATGCCAAAATCTCCACTGCGAACAGCCATTGGAAATTCCCGAAGAAAAGTATGATGCTTTCTTTTATCGCGACAAAACGTTCCGCCGCTGTCAAAAGCCCTAACATATAAACCTCCGTTTTCGCCCTCTATGCGTACGCATACGCCCGCGCGAGCGGTTGGACGAAATTTACTTGTAGTATTATTATATAAAATCCCGTTCAAAAAATAAAGCGTTTCGACGGGTTTTTTACAAATTTTCAAAAAACAGCTTCGCTGTTACCGTTTTTAACGCCGCGGACGGGGTCAATTCGCCGCATTTGACGTCCGAAACCGCCTGAAAGACGGTGTTGTAATGTTTTAAAAGCTCCGCTTTAGGAAATTTTTTCGCCTGCTCTCTATTTTTCCGAGCAGCATATTCCTTAATGCCAAGCGCCGTCGCAACGTCCTTATCGCTTCCCTTGCAAAGAGAAGTTTCGTACAAATTTTTAAAATAAGACGCCAAAGTAGAAAGCAAAGACGTTTCGTTAAAGCCGCGTGTGGAAAGGTCTTTGATTACCTTCATATACGTCGAATAATTTTTCTTTACCAACGCGTCCGCCAGCTCGTAAATTTTATATTCAGAATCGGGATACACAAGCGAATCGACAATTTCGTCCGTCAATTTCTCCACGCCCGTTGCTTCGCAATAACCGAGAATCTTCTCCGTTTCCTTGGCAATACGCGCCATATCAAACACGCAATAGGACGCAATTTTTCCACACGTGATACCGTCCGCATAAATCCCTACGCGTTTGCAAGTAAGGTATATCCATTTTTTAATGGTTTCTTCGTCCGAGCGCGCGCAATCAACGTAGGTAACGTTGTTTTGTTTGGCAAGCGCAACCGTGCCTGCTTTCCCTTTTCCGCTGTTGACGATAAGCAAAATTCCGTCCGTGGGCGGATTGTCGAAAAGCGGTTTTAAATAGTTTTCAAAATCTTTATCCGTAGGATATAATTCGGACACCCGAACGATACGTTTTTGGCTAACAAACGGAAAGCAATTAACAGCGTCCGTAAGCGCTTTCAACTTTTCACCCTTTAATGCGTTGCCGTCGAAAGAAGCATAATCTAACGTAGGTTCTTGCAAATAGCGAGCCTTTAACAACTCCTCGCCCTTTTCCCTAAAATAGACCTCTTCCCCCTCGAAAAGATAAATGGGGCAAGCGCCGTTTTCGTCGGTAAATTTTTTAAAATCAACGTATTTCATATTAAACGCCACTCTCCCCCTAGTTTGCTTTATGTTATTATAACATACTTTCTTAAAAAAAGCAAGGATTATCTAAAATTCTTTATGCCGAAAACGCTGAAAAAGGCATTTTCTTTGCGTTCTTTTACACATTCATCACGAACATGGTTACCGCAAATGTAAAAATACACCCCAGGATCAGCCAACGCCGCATTTTCGGCGAAACGTTCCATTTGTCCGTCGCAAACACGCAAGTACAGTAATAGGAAACGCAGCTACCAAAGGAAAGCTGTACGCCCGTCAAGGCGAATTTAGAAAAATCAATCACTTCAAACATTAACAACAGCGCCGACCACAAAACGTTTGGCAAATACAATATCGCCGAGGCGCAAACTTCGGGCAAAAAGCAAGTAATTAACACAAACAGCAATAAGATAGAAAACCCTGCGCTAATAATAGGCACAAATAGGCAATTGAGCAAAATCGACCAGCCCGAAAGATAGCTATAGCTATACAATAGCACAGGCGAAGTGAAAATTTGCGCAGCCAAACTTGCCGATAGAAAGGAAAGAATTGCTCTGCGCATTCGCTCCGAAAGGCTCGGCGGAAGCGTATCCTCATTTTTAATGGCTAAAATTTCCGCACGAGAAAGCGTTTTTGGAAACCAACTGCGCACCTTACAGCATACGCTTTCCATAGACAAACGCAACGGCCTTGCCAACAACGCAAGCCCTAAACACGCCAAAAAGGAAAGTTGAAAACCTACGTCCATTAGCGTTACGGGCGATATACCCAAAACGATAATTGCCGAAGCGCCAAGCGATTGTAAAAAATCTACCGTAAGCCCCGTCAATTTGGCGGCGTAAGACACCAAACATATCACGCTTGCACGCACTACGGACGGAGAAAAACCGCAAACGCCCGCATAGATGATTAGCAACCCTGTCGTTATGCAAAAACGAGAAATTCGGTTTCCTCGCTTGCGTGCGCCGCCCTCAAGCACCAGCATACAAAACCCGAACATCGCGCCGACGTGTAGCCCCGACACTGCAAAAATATGCGCAATCCCGCCTGCGCGAATGTTGTTGTACAAACCGCTTTCTATCCCCGTACGATCCCCTGTCAAAACCGCCATCGTCACCGCCGCAGGCGTTTCGTCCATGCCAGCGTAGACACTCTCTTTTATGCGTTCTTGCGCAAGTAAAAAGAAATCGAACGAATGGTCTAAAACGTATACGTTTTGAATGGGGTCCGTCGGTGTTGTTTCGTCCACCCAAACAGTGTAACGAAGTTCCTCGTCAATCTCCCCTGCACGAAAGCCGAAATATCCAAACAAATCCAAGTTGGTGGAAACGTCGCCGCGCAACATAATTTCGTCCGATAAACGGATATTTTTATAAAATGAAGCAGGCAGGTACGCGATCATTTGTCCATCCACCGCTTTTCCATCAATGGATAAATCCTCTAAAGTCAACAAACAATAGTCCCCGTTTTTCCTCGTTGCAACCGCCCTGCCTATCACGTAGGTTTCCCCTTCGTAAACGGGCGCTGATTGATAATTGGAAATTTGGCAATAGAAAGAAAATCCGCCGATAAAAAAGCTGAATGCAAGCAACAAAACCGCCAGTGTCGCCTTTCTCATTCTTTCCATATTTTTCAAAAACAGCAATGGAAAAGCGAACAGTGGAAGAAACCACAACAGCCACCATGCGGATATATCCAACAATAGGTGACCATAGGCAAAAAGTATTCCTAAACAAAGAAAAACGGCGAGAAAGAAGATTGGGCGGAAGTTAAACAACCGATCCGCCGCCCATACACAAGGTTCTTCTCTTTTTGCCGTTCTTTTCATCATTTGTTTATAATGCAGAGCCGAGTGGACTCTCGGCCCTGCGCTTTGTTTTATGGATTACGCCAAGGAAATTCTATCGGATACCGAGCGAACAAACAAGCCTTGCTCCTCGCCGTAGGTAACGCAATCGTTGACGTATTTGGTGAATTTTTCGTTGGATTTAGGGATATGCAGCACCGAAGCGACAATCGTTTGAATTTCGTCCATATACAACGCCACTTTGTCTTCCAACGAGCCTTTAATGAGCGTTACGATATCGTAGGGAGCAAAATCGAACGGATCTTTACGGATAGGATCGCTTGCTTCTACACGATAGCGGTCGAAAGGCACTGCTTTTTCCGTCTTACGGTAATATCTCATACCTAAAATTTTCTCGGATTTGAAGCCGCACAACGCAACCAACGCTTCCATACGCGCTTCGACCTTTGCACCGAATTTGAAAATACCCAAACTCGTCAAACAACGCTTGATAAGAAAATCGTACGAAATGGGTTCTTCCGCGTTGACAATGGAACGCAAGCGCGCCACAATTTCTTTGTCGTTTTCACCCGAAGTGATATAGTTGGTGCTTTCCGTCTTAACCTCTAAAGCCGCTTTTTTATACGGTTTTTTGTAACGGTTAAGCTCCGCACCGCCCTTCTTGTCCGCACCCGTCAATTTATCCAACACGTCCTTAATTTTCTTAATTTCGCGTTTAGGATTGTTATAATAATTGACTGCATACAAACGGAATACGTTCCAATTATTGCGCTTGAGCGTTTGCATTTGCAATACGTTTCTATCCTTCACCGAGAAACGGCTAGGCGTGTCGCACATAATTGCCAAAATAAACTTATTCTTGTTCTTGGGATCCACCACCGCAACGTCGATTTTGAAACCAGATACGCCTACGTCGTAACGGCATTCATAACCATACGACGCCAGCTCTTCCGCAACGTATTTGCCCAAGCCTGCTTTCTTCGTAACTACGTTACCCGACGAAATGGCAAGGTTGGTTCTACCCTTTTGCGCAAATTCAAGGAATGCCTTTAAGCCTGCAACGCCCTTGGATTTGGTCTTGGAAAGGTCGATCATTCCGCCCGTCATAGACGAGAATACCACCATTTCTTCCCTCGCTCTCGAAACGGCTACGTTCAAACGACGCCAACCGCCCGCCTGGTTTAAAGGACCAAAGTTCAAAGACATTTTGCCTTCCTTGTCGGGCCCGTAACAAACGGAGAACAAAATAACGTCGCGTTCGTCACCTTGTACGTTTTCCAAATTCTTGACAAACAACGGCTCTTCACGATCGTATGCCACTTTGTCAAGTTTCTTTTCGGAAATTGCCGCCGACAGCTTGCGTTCAATGTATTCCTTTTGTACGTTACTAAACGTAACGATACCCATACTCGATTTACGAAGCTGCGTGTCGCTCAAACGGCGCAATACTTCGGCAACCAATGCGTCCCCTTCCGCTTTGTTGCGCTTGGTCAAGCCGCGATCGTATACACCGTTGACTTGTACAAAACGCACTCGGCTGCCCAATGCGTCGGGCGAAGGGAAGGTGCAAAGTCTGTTTTCATAATACATAATATTGGAGAATGCGATAAGGCTTTCATGTTTGCTTCTATAATGCCACGTAAGATGTCTTTGCGGCATATTGATTGCAAGACAATCGTCCAAAACGCTTTCCATATCTTCGTTTTCGAGGTTGTCCTCGTCCACGTAATTGACGTTGAAGAAGCTGGTGGGCGGCAACTGTTTCGGGTCGCCTACCACGATTGCCGCTTTACCTCTTGCAAGCGAACAAATGGCTTCCGCCGTCGGAATTTGCGAAGCTTCGTCGAAGATAACCAAATCAAACAATCCCGTTTCCGCTTTCAAATATTGCGAAACGGTAATCGGGCTCATCAACATACAAGGTGCAACCGTACCAATCAATTCGGGTACTTCTTCAAACAAACGTCTAAGCCCCATGCCGCGCAAATTGGATTTTGCAAAACGCTGGAAGTTTGCATATTCCAAACTTAAGCTGCCTTCCGTATACGCCGTAGGCAAACGGGAAATAAGCTTTGCGCGAATGGCGTCTTTGGTGAGTTTTGCAAATTCTTCCATAGCCGAGCGCAAGGATTCCGCCTTTTCTTCCGTAAGCGCCGCCGAGAATCTCGAAAGCACAGGGTCAAGCGGAACGTTGGTTTGCAGGAAGTTTTTATAGACGTTCTTTTCGAAGCTGTCAATGATATTTTCACCCGTTACCGCGCCGTTTTCCAGCGCATCGGTCATAAACGTAAGGCCTGCTTCGTCCAATGCAAGCGACGTCTTTTTGTACAAGCACCAGCCTGCAAGCATATCAATATTTTCAATCAATGCACCTGCTTTCGCCGTGTATACGTCCAAAACGTCCTCTTGAGGCGCTTTGGCTTTGTCGGCTTTTGTTACGGTAAGGAATTCCTCTTCCGCCGCCTTGAAGCTGTCCACAGAACGGATAAGCCCTTTCAATGCAGGCGACGAATATCCGCTTGCCGCACGAATACACATACTGTTAAAGCTGTCGGGATTGTAATCCATAAACACCGACGCACACTTATCGTGTAAATCGTACAAATCCTTTAAGAAATTCTTTCTCGGTTCAAAATAATCAATGCGTCCAAACGCAAAGGTGAAATGCTGTACAAGCTTCGTGTTTGCACGAATACGCGCCATTGCGCCGTAAATTTCGCATACGTTTTTAAGCTGTGAAAGCAATTCTTCTTCGCTAAACGATTGCAACGCCACTTTGTTCAGTTTCTTCACTACCGAACGCACTGGCTTGTTTTTCTCATAATCGGTGTTGCCTTCTTCAAGCCATTTGTTGAGCGCTTCGTATTCCTTGTCGATATCCACAAGCTTTTTGCCGAAACGGAAATATTTTTTCAAGCAAGCATCCAAACGTCTATTGGCGTTGTAGAATGCGTAAAATTCCTCTTCAGGTTCTTTGAAATATTTATTAAACGAGCCGCTGCTCAAAAGCTTGGCAATTTCGCAAAGCGTTTCCAGTTTCTTTCTCGTCAACGTGCTAATTTTTTGTCTATACAGCCCCAAGAACAGCGCGATATAGTTCTTCAAATGCTTGATTTCAGCCATCATAACTTCCGAAGAACAATACACAGCGTCCCTTGCCGCCAAGGTGTATTCCGACAAGTTGACGTTGGAGAAAGGCGAATTATGTACGCCGCCGCATTCTTTGGCCGCCGTAGCCGCTTCCAGCATCATTTGCTCGTAGGTTTCAATTTTTTCCTTGGTCAAGCCGTCGTAGAAGGTACTTTCGATATTCATTAAATCGGGCGCGTTTTTATGCTTCAAACAAGTAAGCACCGCTTCGTATACCGATACCCCTAAACGGCGTTTTTTATGCAAGGCTTCCATGGATTGCGAAAGCTCTCGCTTGAGCTGCATAATGTTGCCCGCCTTTTCGGAAAGCCCAACCGTTTCTTGATTGCCTGCCAACTCTAACGTCGTGCAAAGCTTTTGCAATACGTCCGTTTTATTAGTTTTATTGGAATGCAATTCCAAACAAAAATCACCAAGATCAAGGCTGTCCAAACGCTTTTTAACTACCGACAAAGCCGCTTGCTTTTCTGCAACGAACAACACGCGTTTTCCGTCGTGGAGCGCGTTGGCGATAATGTTGGTAATCGTTTGGGATTTACCCGTACCGGGAGGACCGTGCAAAACGAAACTCTTGCCCGTTTGCGACAAGGCGATTGCCGCCCACTGCGAAGCGTCCGCAGGCAAAGGCGTCAACGTTACGGCAGGGTCCGCATCGTCCTCTTTGGGGATTTCGTCTACGCCGCCGCCAACGATAACCGAATTTTCCAACAACGCTTCGATAATTTTGTTTTTGGAAAACTCGTCAATGTTTTGGCGCAAATCGTTCCACATTTGATAACGCGTGAAAGCAAAGGTCGCAAGGTATACGTCGTCGTAAATTTCCCAATTGCGCATCCCCATTACTTCACGGCGAATCATCGCCAAAATTTCGGAAATTTTCAAACCTTGCACCGCGCCGATTAAGCCGCGGATATCAATGTTAAATTCCTGTTTTAAAAATTCAAGCAACGTCGTATTGACGGAAACTTCTTCTTCGATAGGCGCAATGGCATAACCTGCGCCGCCCTTACTGCGCTTGATTTGTACGGGCAACAACACGAGCGGAGCGAAATGCTCGCCGCCTTCCTCGCGGGAATACCAACGCAAAAAGCCCATTGCCAAATAGAGAATTTTCGTGCCCGATTCTTCATCGGCTTCCTTGTTGCGGCGAAGCAATTTACCCACCGTTTCGGTAAGCGTCGTTTCGTCTAAATAGGAGCGAAGAATACCCGAATTGTTTTCCAAAGCAATCAATTCACGCTTGGATTTTAAATGCGCCGACGCGCCAAAATGGATTTTCTTTTTCGCAAACTCTTTCGCGTCAGCGTTTGCGGCAACGAGGTTGAGTTCCCCTTTGTCCGTCAAAGCGTCCAACGTAGAGTCCGCCGACGTCGAAAGGAAATGCACTACCGATTTCGTCGAGGAGAAATTGAGCAAGGTGTTTTTCATGGAAAGGTCGAGCAAACGGCGTTCCCATTGCTTGTCCTTCGTTTCTTCCTCGTCCAAGCTCAACGTTTGCGCGCTCTGGAATTCCTTAGGCAAAGAATCGGACGACATATCCTCTTCGGATAATACCTCTACGCCCTTTACGTTTTTCGCCTTTAATGGCAAAGGCAAAATGCGAGAAATACGGCATCTGCGTACGTCTACGCAATTTTCATAACAACCCGAAGCTAATTTTTGTTTAAAGTGTGCTTCCGAAGTGGAATACGCTGCATTTTTGTCGGAGAACAAATCTTCTACGTCAAAGCAACTAACGTTGTTGATTCCGTCCTCGGTATAAGCGCCCAAGCGCTGCATATCGTCGGATACGGTATCGATAAAACAATTGTCGTACAGCCAAACACCGCAAGTGATTTCTTTATCGCCAAACACCAATACGGGATGCAAACCAATACTTTCTAAACACGCGCTGGCAAACAAAGCCATTTCAAGGGGAGTCGCTTGCTTTTCCGTTAAAATTTTAACGCCTGCACCAGCCTCAACGGGCTTGGAAATATCACATTTTTTCTTTACGATATTGGCGCGATGAATAGCGGCGTAAAGCGCCGCGGTGATTCTGCGAACGGTGTTTTTATCATTGCCGATATAACCGCCAAGTTCGCAAGGAACGTTCCATTTTTTCAATTGCGCTTTAATTTCAGGGTAAAGTTTTGCGCAATCGCCCAATCTCGGACGAACGAAAGCGGAAAGAAGTTCCAAATCCCCGTTCGTGCCCTGCCAATATTCGAAAGGCATTGCCGTAACCGTCCAATCCAAGGATGCAATTACTTTCTTGTCCAAAGACAGCGTTACGGTAATTTTTTCTTCCGTCACCTTATCAATATTTGCAAAATAATGCGGCGACAAAATATTGCCGAGTTCCACCGAAACCGTACTTTCGTAAGGCACCTCCGCAATTTTCTTTTTGCAGGGCGCAAGCATACCGTTTGCGTTTTCTACCGTCAAAACCAAATCGTTAACGGCTTCCTCTGCGGCATTTTTAATCTTCAAGGAAATGAACAAAGGACGGCCGACAAAATAATCGGCATACGAAATGATTTTCGCAACCTCGCCCTTTAAGGAAATTAATTCTTCCAGCTTTTTCAATTTCAAACCCATTTTTTTACCCCTTTCCGTTTATAAAACGGAAAATTATTTCTTTCCACCTCTATTATACACCTTATCACATAAAAAATCAAGTGCCGAAAGGCATTTTTTTCGACACTTGCTAACATTTATTCCGTTTTAAAAATTTTCCTATTGAATTACGATTCCAAATATTGAGATGCGGCGTAGGAAAGCTTGTCCAATACTTCTTCCACGTCCCCAAACAGCATACAGCCAGCCGCGCGGACGTGACCGCCGCCGCCAAAAATACCTGCCAATTTATTTACGTCTGCGTATTCCTTTGAACGCAAGGAAATTTTGTATTGCCCTTTCTTTACTTCCATAACCGAAGCGGCAATTTCTACGCTGTCCACGTTTAAAGGAAAATCAACAAATCCTTCCGTCATTCCATTGTCCGCGCCGCAATCTTCCATTAGCTTTTTCGTCACTACAATCACCGCAAAACGGTTGTCAAAATAATAACGAATGCCGCTCATTGTTTTAGCAAACAACGCCGCGCGTTCCTTGGATTGCTTCTTAAACAAGCAATAGTTATAATAACGGATATCCGCGCCTGCTTTCACAAGTTTTGCCGCTAAAAGCATCGTTTCCTCCGTTACGTCGTCGTGTGAGAAATTCCCCGAGTCCGTCAACAACCCTACCAGCAAATATTCCGCCGTTTTTTTATCAAACGGGGCACCCAGGTATTCGATGAGTTTTGCAACGTTCATACAATTCGCCGCACAGCTGCGCACAAAATTAACGTTTGCAAACCGCGTGTTAGAAACGTGATGATCGATATTGATCGTATCAATGCGCTTACGTCTTGCGCCGCTAAACGTGCCTGCCAACGCCCCCAAACGCATCTCTTCGCTGCAATCGAGCGCAACGTACAAATCCCCCTCCTCTTTCGGTGTCTTTTGCACCTTTTCCAAGCCGTCCATAAACGCCAAATTGGAAGGAATATCCGATTCAACGCATACCTGGTTGGGGATTTTTAAAAAATCTAACGCGCTCGAAAGCGCCAAAACGCTACCGAACGCGTCGCCGTCGGGGCGCATGTGCGTGAACAAAACAACGCTTTTCGCGCGTTTTATACGTTCTGCAATTTGCTCCAAACTGTAATCCATATACCGTTAATCCTCCGTTTCGTCGCCGTCTTGAATGGGCTTTTCCACGTGGATTTTCTTAAACAATTCGTCCATTTTCGAACCGTACACCATGCTGTTATCCATACGGAAAGTCAACGCAGGAACGGTACGCATACGCATAACCTGCGCCAATTCGTGACGGATATAACCTGCGTTCTCTTGCAAAATTTCAAAAGAACGCTTGGTGTCTTCCGCATTTGCGCCGTAAATACTAACGTAGATATACGCCGTTTTTAAATCGGGCGCAACGTCCGCTTCCGTAACGGAAATAAGACCTTTTAATCCAGATGCTCTATCCTTCAAACGACGAATAATTTCGCTGACTTCCTTTTGGTATTCACCGTTCAATCTCGATGTTCTCGAAACTTTCATTACGCTTTAATCTCCTCCGTAACGTAACATTCGATAATGTCCCCTACGCGGATTTCGTTAAATCCTTCAATTGCACAACCGCATTCGTAGCCGTAGTTGACTTCTTTTACGTCGTCCTTGAAACGCTTTAACTGCTTAACGCCGCCTTCGCAAATCATGATATCTTCACGGTAAATTCTCAGCTTACCGCCACGAACAATCTTACCATCCAAAACGTAGCAACCTGCAATTGTGCCTGCGCCCGTAATATTGAACGTTTGACGAACTTCGCATTTACCCGTAAGAATTTCACGAAGTTTAGGTGCGAGCATACCCTTAAGCGCTGCTTCCATGTCATCCAACAATTCGTAAATGATACGATAGCTTCTTACGTCTACTTTAGAGGTTTCCGCAAGTTTCTTCGCTTTGGTATCGGGACGTACGTTGAAACCGATAATAATTGCATTTGCGCTGTCTGCAAGCATTACGTCGCCTTCGTTGATAGCGCCTGCTGCCGAGTGGATAACCTTGATACGAACTTCTTCATTGGAAAGCTTTTCAAGCGATTGTTTTACCGCTTCTACGCTGCCTTGTACGTCGCCTTTAACAATGAGGTTGAGGTTCTTAATTTTACCTTCTTCAACCTGCGCAAATACGTCGTCAAGCGTAACGCGGCTTTGTTCTTTAATCATGCTTTCACGTTCTCTATTCTTTCTTTCTTCTTGAACTTGCTTCATGAGCGCTTGATCAACTGCCATAATGCTGTCGCCTGCGTTGGGCACGTCTTCCAAACCAAGAATGGAAACTGCCATCGAAGGACCTGCGGATTTAACAGCTCTGCCCTTGTCGTCGAACATTGCACGAACACGGCCCATCGTCGTACCCGAAAGAATGTTATCGCCCGTCTTAAGCGTACCCGATTGAATAATAATGCTTGCAACGGGACCTTTACCCTTGTCAAGCTTCGCTTCAATAATGGTACCCTTCGCTTGACGGTCGGGGTTCGCTTTCAGTTCTTGCATTTCAGCAACCAAGTTTACCGATTCTAACAATTCGTCAATACCCATGCCAGTTTTTGCGGAAACGGGAACAATCATCGTATCGCCGCCCCATTCTTCGGGAACAAGCTCGTGTTCGATAAGCTCCTGCTTTACTCTGTCGGGATTGATTTCGTATTTATCCATTTTGTTCATTGCAACGATAATGGGAACGTTTGCCGCTTTTGCGTGGTTGATTGCTTCCACCGTTTGGGGCATGATACCGTCGTCCGCCGCAACTACGAGGATTACGATATCCGTAACCTGCGCACCGCGCGCACGCATTGCCGTGAATGCCGCGTGACCGGGCGTGTCAATGAAGGTGATTTGCTTGCCTTTCGCCGTAACCGTGTATGCACCGATGCTTTGCGTAATACCGCCTGCTTCGCCTGCCGTAACCGACGTAGCACGGATTTTGTCAAGCAAGGACGTCTTACCGTGGTCAACGTGACCCATTACGGTAACAACGGGAGCACGCGTAACAAGCTTGCTTTCGTCTTCCACCGTCGTCGTATCCATAAGCACTTGTTCAGCGGTCTTTTCGGGCTTATATTCGAGGTCAATACCCATATCCGCCGCCATAAGCGCTGCGTTTTCATAATCAATGGAATCGTTGATTCCCTTCATGATACCTTCTTTAAACAAACGCTTAGTGATTTCTACCGCGGATACGCCAAGTTTTTCGGAGAGAACCTTCAAAGGAATATCCTGCGTGGTAACAACTGCGTGTTCAATTTTAATAGTGGGGATTTCTTGACGCTTTTGCTTCTTGGGCGAACGCATCTTTCTGTAACCAGACTTATCTTCGTCGAAATCCTCTACCGTCATACCTTGCTGACGGATAAGCGTACGCTTGGAAACGGGTTTCTTTTCCGTGTACGTCTTTTCAAAAGTCTTTTTCTTTGCAGGCGCGGAGAATGCTTTACTATCTCTTGCGGGCGCAATGGGAGCCGCGATAGGCGCGCTTGCTACGGGACGTGCGGAATGGGAACTTGCCGCAGCCGGTCTATTGTTGGGAGTGAAAGGTTTGTCGCCCTGAGGACGGGGACGGAAAGAATTGGCAGAACGAGCAGCGGACGCTGGATTGTCTACGCCGGGTTTCGCCACGTATACGCCTTGTTCTTGACCGTTTCTGAAATATCTAGGCGCACGAGGAGCTGCGGGAGCGGCAGGTGCCTTGGGAACGAACGTTCTCGTTTCCGTTTTCGGTTCAGCCTTAACTTCCGTTTTTTCTTCTTGCTTTTCAGCCTTTTTCTCTTCTTTGGGTTCTTCGGTTTTTACTTCCGCTTGTGCTTCTTCTTTTGCAGGCGCTTCCGTTTCCACCGCTACCACTTCTTCGGTTTCTTCTTTCTTTTTACGCGTGGTCTTTTTCTTAGGCGTTTCTTCCGCCGTTTCAACCGACTTTGCAGCTTCTTCCGCAGCCTTTGCCGCCGCTTCTTCAGCCGCCTTTACAGCAGCTGCTTCTTCCGCCGCTTTTGCCGCTGCTTCCGCAGCTTCGCGTTCGGTTTTTTCAACCTCTAAAGCGGAAAGCTTTTTCAAGATTTCCGAAAGGCTTTTTTCAGTGGAAGAAAGACGCTTTTGCAGGTTCCCAAGCTGCTTGTCGTCCAACAATCCCAAAATTTTCTCCACGTTTTCGTATTTTTTTGCCATAGGTTCAGTTGTTCCCTCCCGAATATAATTTAAATTGAAGCTCGCTATCGACGCACGTTAAGATTGCCGAAGCAAGGTTTTTGTCCGTAATTGCCACCGCTTTCACTGCGGGACGATGTAATCGTTCGCCAAGTATCCCCGTATCAGCTATCAACAGCGGACAGGCGAATCTTTCTTTTGCTTTTAATATGGTTTTAAAGGAACTGTCACCCATGCTTGCGTCGGCAAGCAAAAGTTGCACTCCTTTTTTTTGTTTGTCTACGTTGTCCGTACCAAATACGATTTTGCCCGAACGGATACAAAAGCCGAGGTAGGTTTCTATCTTACTTTTCTCCAAAAGCGTCCTCCTCTACCCCAACGTATACCGATTGCGCTACGTCCGTAGAAAAGGCTTTGTGTAACAATTTCTTACCCGTAAGCTTTTTCAAACATTCCGCATCACTGCAAACGTATGCGCCGCGACCAGGGGCTTTGCCCGTAGGGTCTGCCGAAATTTCCCCGTCGGCATTACGCACAACGCGCGTCATTTCTTGCTTGGGCTTCATTTCGCGGCAAGCTATACACATACGCATAGGGATATTTTTCTTTTTCGGCATATCGCACCTCCTCATCCAAATAATATGAGCGTCACGTAGTTTTCCTCGTTATGCGAAGCTGGGAAGATTAGTCTTCCGTAACTTCTTCGTTTTCTTCGATAGTTTCGTTATCGATTTGCGCCAAAACTTCAGCGGCTTCGGGCGAGGACGCGCTCTTCACGTCGATCTTCCAACCCGTCAAACGAGCCGCCAAACGAGCATTTTGACCGTCTCTACCGATTGCAAGCGAAAGCTTGTCGTCGGGAACGATTGCCATTGCGCTTCTTTCACCTCTTGCCGTAACCGACAAAACGGTTGCAGGCGACAATGCCTTATAAATGAACGCCAAGGGATCTTCGTTCCACAAAATAATGTCAATTTTTTCACCGCCGAGTTCTTCAACAACAGCGTTTACTCTTGCGCCTCTGTTACCTACGCAAGCGCCAACTGCGTCAACGCGCGCGTCCGTAGAAACGATAGCCATTTTGGTACGATGGCCAGGTTCACGAGCGATTTCTTTAATTTCAACAATACCTTGCGAAATTTCAGGCACTTGTTCTTCGAAAAGCTTCTTTACCAAGCCCTGTGCGGTACGCGAAACGACAATTTGAGAATTTTTACCGTTGTTTTTAACACGCTTAACGAACACTTTTAAGGTGTCGCCGATTGCATATTTTTCGGTAGGAACTCTGTCTTGAGGGGGCATAACGCCTTCAATTTTCTTATCGCCGAGTTCAACATAAACGTTTCTTTCGTCAATTTTGCGAATGATACCTTGCATCAATTCGCCTTCTTTATCGGAGAATTCGGAGAAGGTGTTATCTCTTTCCGCTTCATGCAATTTTTGCAAAATAACCTGCTTCGCCGTTTGCGCCGCGATACGGCCGAAATTTTTAGGGATAAAGGTCTTTACGATAGTATCGCCCACCTTATAATCAGGGTTGAGCTCCTGTGCGTCTTCCAAGGAAATTTCCTTGTCCTTATCCTCTACTTCTTCCACTACGTAGCGGGTAGCTTTAAACTCGATCGTGCCTTTTTCAGCGTCGCAAGAAACAGCAACCTCCGCGCCACCGTCAAACTGCTTTTTATACGCAGAAGCAAGCGCATTTTCAAGCGTTGCAATAAACGCCTCTTCGCTGATTCCCTTTTCTCTTACCAAATCGGTAAGCGCTGCAAAAAACTCCTTGTTTTCCATTGTTTTAATCTCCTATTTAATTTTCCTGTTAATATTTTTTCGTGCTCAATTTTTTTTCTTTTTATCTTTACCGAACGTAAAAGTGTTTGGGTTGCCTCGTTTTCACGTCCGTTAAAATTACTTTGTTTTAGTTTAAACCGTCAAAATCGATTGCGCGGCAAATTTTTGCAATTTTGTTTTTCTCAAGCTTGATAACGGCGCCCTTGTCTTCAAGGTAAACGCAAGTTTCGTCGTGCCCCGTAAGCGTAGCTTCAAAAAATTTCTTGCCCTGCATAGGCGCAAACAACTTCACCTCAACCTTTTGCCCCGTTGCCTTTTGATAATCTCTATCCGTTTTCAAAGGTCTATCAAGACCAGGGCTGGAAACGTTGAGCGTATAAGGCGTTTCGTAGGTGGGATCCAGCTCGTCAAGCACGGGATCGATAGCGCGGTGGAATTTTTCACACGTATCCAAATCCACACCGTTGTCGGTGTCAATGTAAACGGTGAGCGCAGGTTCTCTGCCCTGTTTAAACTCTACCTCTACAATTTCGATACCCTGTTCGTCAGCGATAGGCTGAAGAGCGTTTTGTATCTCTTCTATCGGTTTAATTTTCATGCATTTTTCTCCTATACAGCAATATTGAGAGTGGTCGGAAACCACTCTCAATAACAGTTGCACATTATTAAGTGCTTTTATTATAACATTATTATATGCAATTGGCAAGCGTTTTGCGCAGGTTTTTTGAAATTTTTTACAATAAACCGCTCGCCATTCCGCCTGCATTTAGTTATCACGGCTGTGCGCGATGAAGTTCAAGTGGTCGCCGATACGTTCCAAATTGCATACCAAGTTGACGAAAATGGTATTGTTTTCGGGACGGCACTTACCTTGGCTCAAACGAGTAATATGCTCTGCCACCAAATCACGGCGCATAGCATCGATTACGTCTTCCAGCTCGTCCGATTCACCGATAATCGCACGGTTATTATCCAACATAATTTGCTTCACCAACAAATATTGTTCTTGCAATTTTTCGTGCATAACCCCAAGCTTTTCGTTGATGCCTTCCGAGAATACGAGGTTGTCCTTCACTTCGCGGTTGGTGTACTTCGTTAAGTTGTCCGCAAGTTCGCCGATACGGGCAATGTCACCGATATTGTTATGCAATGCGTTAATGGATTTTTCTTCCGCCAACGATACGTTGCTCGCCGATACGCGCACCAAATAATCACTGATTTGTTCGCTGAGTTTAGAGATATTTTCGTTGGTTTCGTACACTTTATCAAGGGCATTGACGTCGCGTTCGATAAACGCTTTAAACGCCGTATTTAAGCCATCCATAGCCATATCCGCCATTCGGAAAGTGTCTTTACAAAGCTGGCCAACCGCAACCGACGGCGTCGCCAAGAAACGCTTGTCCATATAAACAAGTTCCCATGCACCCTTTTCCGTTTGTTCTTTTTCGCGCACAATAAGCATCGACGCCTTTACCAACAAATTGGCAAACGGCAGGAACAACAACGTACAAATTACGTTAAAGAAGGTGTGGAACATTGCAATTTGCGTACTGGGTTCTTCAAACCACGAAACGAACGTGTTTTGATAGAACTCCGACCAGCACAAAAGCAAAACCATGAAGAGGAGTGCACCCGTTACGTTGAAAAGTAAGTGAATGATACTTGCGCGTCTCGCGTTGACCGAAGTGCCAATCGAGGAGATAAGCGCCGTCACGCACGAACCGATATTCGAACCCAAAATGAGGTACAACACAGCGTTTCCGCCGCCGCCAATAATTAAGCCTGCGCTTGCCATACCAATGATTACCGTTGTTACCGCACTGGACGATTGTACAAGCGCCGTGAATGCGATACCAAACAAAAGCAACAAGAATGGATTATTGAGCGAGCTGAGCAAATCCGTAACCGCAGGATTGCTTGCGTATTGTTTCATCGTACCCGACATTACGTCCAAGCCGAAGAATACAAGCCCAAGCCCCGCAAGCGCAAGACCGATACTCTTAATTTTATCGTTTTTAGAGAACATTTCCATCATTACGCCTAAAAAAAGCATGGCGATAAAAATGCTATCAATAGGCAACGCCTGCAATGCGGCAAGCTGCGCCGTAATGGTTGTACCAATGTTTGCACCCATAATAACCGCCGCTGCTTGGTACAAGGACATAATGCCTGCATTTACGAACCCGACGACCATAACCGTCGTTACGCCCGAACTTTGCACCACCGCCGTGGATACAGCGCCCATGCCGACGCCTACCCATTTCTTATCCGACGTTTTATTGAACAAGTTTTTAAGGCTTCTGCCTGCAAGCCTTTCCATATTATCGCTGAGCAGTTTAAAGCCCATTAGGAATGCGCCGCAGCCGGCAAGAATCATTACTATGCTTTCAAAAATTTCCATCTCTTGTTTTCCCCCGTAAGGTTTTTTCTTGGAATAGGTTTCTAGAAAGTCCTTCTTTTACGCTTACGCCAACCACACGGCTGTCTTACGCAAATAATTTGTTGCATATTTTCCCTTTTACAATGCTATTATAGTATATTTCCACAAAAAAGTCACCTATATGAACACAAATTTTTTTCAAAATGGCGAAAAAAGTTATTTTTTGGGGTTTTTTGGGGAAAAATTCCCCCTTTTGGAAAAAATCAAACTAAATATTATCAATTTTCATACTCCGCGCCGTATTACGAGAGTGTTTTTGTCGCCCTGCGATAGAAAAAACGCCTTTTTACCCGTACGATTTTTCTCCAAACCCTTTACAAACGTAAAAAAATGTGTTACAATATGTGAAATTCGGAGCGGCGGCGTTGCCGTTTTATAAGGAGCTATTATGATTTATACGATTGAAAACAGTACGTTAAAGATTGCCGTTGATACGGCGGGCGCACAGTTGTATTCCCTCTATTCCAAGAAAACCAATAAAGAATATTTGTGGCAAGGCAACCCTGCTTACTGGTCGGGCAGAGCCTACAACCTTTTCCCCTTCATCGGCAGAATGTTTAAAAATACCTACTATTATCAAGACAAACCCTACCAAAACCGCGCACACGGCTTGGCTAGATATTATAAATTCGACTTGGAAGAACGCACCGCAACCAAGCTTGTATTCGTCTTTACCGAAAACGAGGAAACCTTGCAGGAATACCCTTTCCGTTTTGAGTTTAGAGTGTATTTCGAACTGAAAGACAATACGCTTGACGTGCATTATACCGTAACGAATACCGACGATAAGGAATTGATTTGCGCTTTCGGCGGTCACCCTGGCATTAACGTGCCCTTCGGTTTTGAAGATTTTGAGGATTGTTATTTGGAATTTGCGGAAAAGACCAACGTTCATCGCGAATTGCTGTCGGAAAGCGACCGCTTTATGGCTGACAAATCCGTGCCCTATCCCCTTGAAGACGGTGTAAGACTTCCTCTTCGTCACAACTTGTTTGATCACGACGCCGTTATTCTTAGCCACACTTGCCGTTGCGTTTCCGTGAAATCTAAAAAAGACCGTCGCTACGTAACCATGCGTTACGACGATTATAAATATATCGGTTTCTGGCAAGTAGGTAAAACGGACGCGCCTTACGTATGTTTAGAGCCCTGGAGCGCTTTGCCTGCTACCGACGGCATTTGCGACCACCTCGAAACCAAAAAGGATATGACGCACGTTGCCCCCGGCGAAGTTGCAAAAATGTCCTATTCGCTTGAAATTCACGAATAAAATTTACCATAATACCTTTAAATCCCTCGCCTTTCGACGAGGGATTTTTTTGTTTATTTTTAATTTCAACGCGTACATGCCCCTTTTCTTTTACATTTTATGGGGTTTTAGGAAGTTAAAATACCGATTCTCCAACGATAACGGGGGTAGCTTTATCTTTGTGGATTACGAGATAGCAATAGCTGCCGCCTTCATTGATTGGACGGCGCATAGAACCTGGATTGATTAAGGTTACGCCGTTAATTTCACGAATATCCGCGTTGTGGGTATGTCCGTACAACGCAATATCACAGCCCCTTTGCTTCGCCTGCTCCGCAAGCGTTTCCAATTGGGACTTTACGTGATATTTATGCCCATGGCAATAAAAAATTTTCAGCCACTCCACCTCCAAAACTCCTTCAAGGGGATAGGGCGAGAAAAAATCGCAATTCCCTGCGCATTGATAGAGCTTATCGGGATAGGTTTTCGATACTTCTCGCATATCGCTTGCACCGTCGCCAAGGTGAATAACGTAATCGTTTTCAGCAAACAAAGGCAAAAGTTTTTCCACCCCTTTGACGTTGCCGTGGCTATCCGAAAGTATAATGAGTTTTTTCATTGTTTTCTCCTTTCAACGCGTACCTGCCTAGTCCTTTTAACACATTTCGCCCATTTTTTCACGCAACGCTTGCAATGCGCGGAAGCGGTGGGAAACGGAATTTTTTTCTTCCGCTGACGCCAAGCCAAAGGATTTCTTCAAATCCTCACTTTCAAAAATACAATCGTAACCAAAGCCACCCTCACCCTCTTCCGCGCGTAAAATATTGCCGTACGTTCTACCTTCTGCGACAATTTCTTTTCCGTCGGGCGAAACCAGTGCCACAGAGCAATTGAAGTACGCCCTGCGGTTGATTTGCGTTTGCAAATTTTTCAACAGTAAATCGCGGTTGGCTTTATCGTTGCCGTGCACACCGCTATAACGAGCGCTAAACACTCCAGGCGCGCCGTTCAAGGCTTCCACGCAAAGACCGCTATCGTCGGCAAGCACCGTATAACCAAGCGCATTACACGCCGCTCGCGCTTTTATTAAGGCATTTTCGGAAAACGTTGCGCCCGTTTCTTCGACGTCCTCGTCAAAACCCATTTGCTTTTGAGAACATACTTCATAATCGGTGAAAATTTCGGCAATTTCGCGCAATTTATGCGCGTTGCCCGTCGCAACCACAAGCCGTTTCTTTTCCATAGAGAAAAACCTCCGTTTTCATTTTTTCTTTAGTATACCATATTCCCCGCCCAAAACAAAGCTTTTGCAAGGAATTTCTTTTTGGTTTTGTCAAATTTTATTTTGTAAAGCGAACTCTAAACGAGTTTAAAACCGCGAGAAGCATAACGCCGACGTCGGCAAACACCGCAAGCCACAAGGGCAACCACCCAAGCACGCCAAGCGCCATAAACGCCAATTTCATTCCGATAGAGAACACTATGTTTTGCTTGACGATTTTTCGTGTTTTTCTTGCAATGCGCACACCCCTTGGAAGCGCCGATAAATCGTCCGAAATCAATACCATATCCGAAGCTTCCACGGCCGCCGCACTGCCGAGTGCACCCATCGAAACCGCACAATCCGCCACGGTCATTACGGGAGCGTCGTTGATACCATCCCCGACGTATAAAACGCCGCCGTTTTCTTTCAGCTTTTGCAAGCTTGCAACCTTATCGTCGGGCAATAATTCGAATTTCACCTCGTACATGCCTGCCTCATTTGCAATTTTTTTTGCGCGCGCCCTGCTATCGCCCGTCAACATAACCACCTTTTCAAAGCCCAGATTTTTCAGCTCCGAAACCGCCGATTTCGCTTCTTTGCGCAAGCTGTCGCCAATTTCAATAACGCCAAGCAATACGCCGTTTCTCGCTACGTAAACAAGCGTATCCAAGCTCTCTCTTTGCGTAAATGCAACCGCGTGCTCGTTCAGTAATTTTGCATTCCCGACTAAAATTTTATCGCCATTGATTTCACACGCCAAACCGCGCCCAGGATATTCCGTCACGTTTTTCGCAACCAAATCCCCCCTTGCCCCCACAAAGGCTTCGGCAATGGGGTGTGCGGAATTTTGCTCCGCCGCATACGCCAATGCAAGCACTTCCTCTTCCGTCGCGCCCGTTTCCGTTGTTATGGAAAGCAAGGAAAATTTCCCTTCGGTCAAGGTACCCGTTTTGTCAAACGCAATCGTTTTACAACGCGCCGCCTCGTCCAAATGAATTGCCCCCTTCACCAGTACGCCCTTTTTCGCGCACGCGCCTATCCCCGAAAAATATGTCAAAGGAACAGAAATTATCAATGCGCAGGGACAAGAGATAACCAAGAAGGTAAGCGCGGAATTTACCCAACGCGCGAAGTCTTTAAAATGCCACGCCCCATCTGCAAACCAACCGCTTGCCAATGGCCCAAACACCGCCAACGCCGCCGCTAAACAGCACACAATCGGCGTATATATTTTTGCAAATTTAGAAATGAATTTTTCGGGCTTTGCCTTACTTACGGATGCGTTTTCTACCAAATGCAAAATCTTCGCAACCGCGCTGTCCTCATAACGCCGAGTGGCTTTCATCTCGTACACGCCCCCTGCATTTATGCTTCCCGATAAAATTTCCTCCTCGCAGACAACCGTTTTCAGCACCGCTTCGCCCGTCAACGATTTCATATCCAACGTAGCCGAATCGGACGTCAACACGCCGTCCACTGGTGCGCGCTCTCCAGCCTTTACCAACAAAACGTCCCCTATGGAAATTTCTTCAGGGGAAACAACGCGCAAACCGTCCTTTTCCACCAGCGTTGCCTCATCGCATTTTAAAGCCATCAACTCCGCAACCGAGCGACGAGAAGCCCCAACCGCAATGCTTTGTAACAGCTCGCCAAGTTGATATAACAGCATCACCAAAACACCCTCGGCTACTTCCCCCAACACAATTGCGCCAATTGACGCAACTGTCATAAGAAAATTCTCGTCAAACACTCTGCCTTTGGCGAGGTTTTTCGCCGTCGAAAACAATACGGGATACGCAACGGCACAATACGCCACCGCAAAACAAAAATAGGAAACAACCTCAAAAATCCGCCCTTCCCCAAACAAATTTATTCCGATAGCAAGGATAAAAAATGTACTTGAAAGCAAAATTTGCAACCATTCTTTTTTATGGCTTTCCGCTTTCAACGCGTACCTGCCCCCATCTAATACACGGACTTCCTCAAATTTATTGGTTGTATCTATTACCTTTTGCACCACTTTTTCATCATCCGCTTCCAAAGCAATGGTTTGTGTAACGTAATCTACGGAAACGGATACAACGCCCTTGATTTTTTGTAAATCACACTCTAAAGCCTCGGCGCACACAGGGCAATCAAGGTTTTGTATGCGTAGCACTTTTTTCATTTTACACCTCACCACAATGCAAATGCGCCGTCGCCAACTCAATAATTTCTCGCACGTGCGCATCCGTAATAGAATATTCAACATTTTTCCCAAAACGCTTTGCCTTGACAATTCCGTTATCACGCATAATGCGCAATTGGTGACTGACGCCGCTGACCGAGCCGCCGCAAACCTCCGCCAAATGATATACGCACAGTTCACCGTTCATCAACGCCAAAAGAATTTTTAAACGCCCTGCATCCGATAAGACATGAAAAATCCTACTTATCTTCCCCAGTTCATCCGAGCCTAAAATCCCCTCTTTCGCACGTTGCGCAGAAACGCTGTGTTCTCTTTCTTTGTCGCAATACATTTTTTCCATAAGCCACCTCTTACTATATTCGTCATATGCGTATTTCATTCTTTGGGAATAACCAACGCAAAGTTTTTACCTGGTTTCGCCGCCTTTTTTTCGAGCGTTCTCTTGGTACACGCTTCGACTACCGCCACAGCAAGCTGTTAACACTGCTCAAGTTTTTACCTCAACTCCCTTCAATTGCACGTTTCAAAGGCCTATCCCCTCCACGCCATCTCAAAGTCACCCTCTAAATCACCATTTCTTACCTTCGAATTCTCAAAGTCACCCTCTAAACCACCATTTCTTGCCTTTGAATCCTCAAAGTCCTCCTCTGAATTACCGCACCCTACATTCAGCATCACTTGTACACTTGAACAATTGTTCAAATATTCAAGTATATTATATCATATCGAGATAAGGATGTCAAGAGGTTGCAGGGAAAATTTGTTCAATGACTATGGAATCCTTTTTACATTTCGCAGAGCGACGCGCCTAGATGCTATGAGAAAGTTTATTCCAAGGACATGAAATCCTTTTTACATTTCGCAGAGCGACGCGCCTAGATGCTATGGGAAACTTTATTCCAAGGACATGGAATCGTTTTACATTTCGGGACGCTGAGGTCGTGTCTTCAATCCCCGTCGCCTCGCCAAAAAAATCCCTCAGACCTGTTCCGAGGATATTTTTTTACCTCTTCACTCTTCACTTTTCACTCACTTTGAGGAATTTTTGGAAAGTAATAGGTAATAGTGAATAGTGAAAAAGTGCTAATGTAGCTTTTCACCAAGGCGAAAAGCATTTTTTATTTCAATGGGTTGCAATCTCCACGAGTTTATGCTATAATGAGCGTGGCAAATTCAATCAATTTCTAACTCGAAAAATAAATGCGGAAATTGATATACAAATCATAGAAAGGCGGTATAAAAATGAAAAAAACACAGAAATTGAAGGATATTGAAACATCTTACAATGAGTATCGTGTTCTTGTTCCTATTTTCAACAAAAAATTTTCAGAATCGGAACTTCTGTTGCTTGTAGAGCAGCTTCGATCAGCCACTGTGAAAGAAATTCTACTTACCTTTCCACGTGTATTGCGTTCTCAGAAGAGCTTGGAGCAGCAAATTGCGATTTTCTCTGAAAACAAATCTTTTTTAGAGAAGCATGGACTGATTGTAAATGCATGGTTAGTTCCTACTGTCGGATATGGTGGATCAAAAACAAAATTTGCGTATGATCACGATGCCGATGAAGTCTATACCCGTATCAAGCATTTTAACGGAGATACTCTTTATGCATATTGTCCGTTGGATCATGATTTTACAGATGATTATATTCGAACCTTAAAGGCGCTTTGCTCGACAGGCGTAAAATTTGTTTTGTTTGAGGACGATTTTACGATCTCGGGTGGAAAAAGCTATGACTTCGGTTGTGCATGCCCAAAGCATATGGAGTTGTATCGGCAATTGCTTGGAAGAGATATTTCGTACGATGAGCTGAAGCAGGCACTGTATGAGGGTGGAGAAAACGAAATCCGTTCTATGTGGCAGATTGCTTTGAGGCGGACGTTGGCAGATTTTGCAACAAAGATCGAAAGGGAAATCCATGCGGAGTATCCCAATCTCCGTATTGGTCTGTCTGCCAATAGCTCCTCGTATACCTTGGAAGGAATTGCGCTTCCCGAGCTCGCAACAATTATTGCGGGAAGTACGCGCCCCTTTATTCGCCTGACCGGAGCTCCCTATTGGAGAAACGCAGCTTCTTTCCCGACCAACATGGAGGCAATCCGCTTGCAGGCAAATTGGTGCAAGCAATACAATCCTTCTATCGAAATTGTTGCGGAGGGTGATACCTACCCCCGTCCGCGTCATTGGGTACCTGCAAATTTCTTGGAGCATTATGATATGTCACTTCGCGCCGACGGAAATTTGGATGGTATTTTGAAATACATGTTGGATTATACCTCTCGAGCAGACTATGAAATGGGATACGTGAAAAAGCACACCCGTAATGCCGTCCATTACGATGAGATCAAACGACGGTTTTCCGGCAAGCAAATTGTTGGACTAAACGTCTTTGAAGCTATGCAGACCATTGAAAAGATGCACTTCAGTGAATCGCTGACGCCCAATGTACTGTGCTGGAGTTCTCATTTGCCAACGATGGCACAGGAATTTTGTGTGGATAACTCAATTCCGACAGCCTACAACGACCCTAACAGCGCATCTATTGTATTTGGTGAAAGCGCACATTTTCTGACTGAGGAAGCTCTTGACCGCGGTGTAATCTTAGATGCCACCGCCGCCTTGATTCTGCATCAAAAGGGCGTTGACGTGGGAATGATTCATGCAGATCCGGCACCGATCCCTTGCGCTGAATATTTTTGCAAGGAAAATGATGTGGTTTCCTGTTCTCTTGAAGACAAAGGAGTTTTCTATCAATTCTCTCTCGCCCCCACGGCAGAGGTTCTTTCCGAGTTTTTGATCGGCCCCCCCGGACTTGGCGTTGTGGATGAGGATCCGAGAGAAATGCCGCGCTTCCCCGCATGCTATTATTATGAAAATGCCAAGCATCAGCGCTTTGCTGTCTATTCATTTGTTGCACGTACTGCACGTGTTAAGACTGGATGGCACAAGGGACTGTTTCGGCATTATTACCGACAGGCCCAAATGATCGATATCGTTGAGCGTCTGCAAGGATATCCTCTTCCCGCAGTTTGCGCGGGGCATCCGCAGTTGTATATGATCTGCAAAACGGATGACCGCTCTATGGCGGTAGGAATATGGAATCCATTTGCAGATGAGGTGATCGCTCCTGTTATCACGCTGGATCGTCCCTATGCAGGTGTTGATTTCTATCATTGTCAAGGAAGGCAGGAGGAGAACCGTGTCATTCTGCAAGAGGATATTCCTCCATACGGATTTGCTTTTTTCACGGTATTTGATTGATAAGGTATAAACCGTAGGAGTTCGAAACCTTAATGCAAAACGACAAAAATATCTTTTTCGTAGCCTCTTGACAAAAAATGCAGGAAATTGCTTAAATTTCCTGCATTTTTTATTTATTTTTTTATATATTTGTAGCTATACTGCGAATTTCATTTATATCCTTTTCTAATCACTTGACATATTACGTTTTTTTCGATATAATTGCATTATTAAATATTTAGGTCACCGGAGGCAGAACACCGTAGTGTTCAATTGCCGAATTAGGTGTCGAGTGCGCTCGGTTATTGTTTTTTACAATACTCGGCGTTTTTCTTTTTTGGGAGGATTTATGAAAAACACCAAAGTCACGCTTGCCCCACTCACTTCTGATGATAGAGAGCAATTTATTTTGGACAATCAATGGGCATTTAAATATGGAGCAATGATGGAATTCGGCAAACGCGATGACCATATTGACGATGACGGTGAAATTATTTCGCGTAAAACGATTGAAACCTGTATTGATGAACCGTCTAATGTTGCCTATCGCATTACGTTAGATGGTAAAAACGTTGGCGGCGTAATACTTAAAATTGATGAAACGACGCAACATAATCACCTTGAAATACTCTTTGTAAAACCCGAAGAACATACAAAAGGTATTGGCTACGGGGCGTGGCTGGCTGTGGAGTCTTTATATCCTGAAACGAAAGTTTGGGAAACCTGCACTCCCTATTTTGAAAAACGGAATATTCATTTTTACGTCAATAAGTGCGGATTTCATATTGACCAATTTTGGTGTGAGCATTTTCAGCCCAACCACGAAATTTCTGATAGCGATAAGAGTGAAGGTCCAGACGAAATGTTCCGTTTTATAAAAATTATGAAAAAGTAAAATTCCTTTTCTTTGATTACTGCGTAGCAGCGGTTGCATAGTGAAAGGATAAATTGTTCGTATTTTTAAAGTGCAATTACTCAAAAGAAAACTGCACTTTAAGATTTTTTCGAAAGGATTTGACTAATTTTGAAAGGTATGCTATACTACCGCCA
>JAZOVQ010000091.1:0-9960 GCA_045658805.1 Candidatus Scatosoma sp. | reverse complement strand
AAAAATATTAAAAAAATATAAAAAACTTTCATAAAAAAAGAGGAAATGAAAAACTTTTGTCGAATATATTATATATAATATATTTCGAAGTAGGCAAAATCTTGCGTGCATACGCAAGAAAAACGGGGACAAAGAAGGGGACAATTATGGAGCAAAACAAAAGCGTTCGGGAAAGAATTTGTGACAACGAAAATATGTTTTTATCACCGTATGCGACGAAATCCGCTCAAACGAAGGGCAGGGCGCGTGAAGAAAGCAGCTGCTTTTTCCGTACGGAATTTCAACGTGATAGAGATAGAATTATATACAGTAATTCGTTCAAGCGTTTAAAAAACAAGACGCAGGTGTTTTTTGCTCCGGAAGGGGACCATTATATTACCCGCCTTACGCACACCTTTGACGTTGCGCAAATTGCAAGATCGCTTGCGCGCTCGCTTGCTTTGAATGAAGATTTGGCAGAGGCAATTGCGCTCGGGCATGATTTAGGGCATACGCCTTTTGGACACGTAGGGGAAAAAGTGCTTGCAAAACTGACCTCAAAAGGATTCCAGCACAACGTACAATCCCTTCGCGTGGTGGACGTTATTGAAAAGGGCGGCAGAGGCTTAAACCTCACCGAAGAAGTACGCGACGGTATTTTGCAACACAAGAGCACGGGCAAACCGCAAACCCCCGAAGGGGAAATTGTTTCCCTCGCGGATAGAATTGCCTATATCAATCACGACATTGAGGATGCAATTCGCGCGGGCATTTTAAAGGAATGCGACCTGCCTGAAAATGCGGTGAAGGTGCTTGGTAACAAAACGAAAATCCGTATCAATACAGCCATTGCGGACATTTACGAAAATTCCTATGGGAAAGCGCACGTAGCGATGTCCGATAAGGTGATGGCTGCTACAAACGAGCTTCGCTCGTTCATGTTTAAAAACGTTTACGATTATACGAACATTGCCATTCAAGAACGCGCAGAGCGTATGTTGACGCAAATGTTTGAATATTTCATGAAGCACATAGACAAGCTGCCGAAATCCTATCTCGCACTTTTGGAAAAAGACGATGAAGAAACGGTGGTATGCGATTATTTGTCGGGGATGACGGATAGATACGCAATAAGCGTATTCCAATCGTTGTTTATTCCCTCGACCTTTTCCCTCGGAGGTATAGAAGCGTGAGCGCCCAAAAAGGACTCGATCCCGAATTTTTGCGGGAACTAAAATCAAAAAACGACATTATCGAAGTTATTCGAAGTTACGTCGCGTTGGATAGAAAAGGGGGCAACCATTGGGCTTGCTGTCCTTTCCACCACGAAAAGACGCCGTCGTTTGCCGTCAATGAAGGGGAGCAGTTTTACCATTGTTTCGGTTGCGGTGCGTCGGGGGACGTAGTACGTTTCGTAAAAGAAATTGAATCGACTGATTTCATGGGCGCTGTTCGAATTTTGGCGGCGCGTGCAAAAATGACCGTCCCCGAAAGTAATTTCGACACCGAAAAAGCGATGGCGATGAAAAAGAAGCGGGACAACTTGGCAAAAATTATGCTGGATGCGGCAAGATTTTATCTTTCCAATCTTTACAGCGGCGATAAACGCGCGGAAGCGCATTTGCAGTATATTTCCAATCGAAAGCTTGCGCCGACGACAGTCAAAAAATTTGGGCTAGGCGCTTCGTTGGATTTTTACGATTTACCCGACTATTTTGCAGGGAAAGGCTATTTTAGGGAGGACCTAATCGACAGTGGCGTATTGACGGAAGGCAAAAACGGACGGCTGATCGACTCGCAGGGCGGACGCTTAATTTTCCCCATTATCAACGCCTTTGACGAAGTGGTGGCGTTCGGCGGAAGATTGCTTGAAAAATCCGATTTTGCGAAATACAAAAACACAAAGGAAACAATGCTGTTTAACAAGAGTAAGACGTTGTACAACGTCAACCTCTTGAAAAAGCTTAAGCGAGAGCAAGCGATAAAAGACGTTATTATCGTCGAAGGGTATATGGATACCATTTCCCTCTACCAAGCAGGTTTTAAAAACGTAGTGGCTTCCATGGGCACTTCGCTCACCAAGGACCAGGCAAGGTTGGTAAAACGGTATTCCGAAAACGTGCTTATTAGCTATGACGGCGACTTTGCAGGACAAAAAGCCGATTTGAGAGGTTTGGAAATTTTGAAAGAAGAACACCTCAACGTCCGCGTAGTACCGATGCCTGAGGGGTTAGATCCCGACGACGTAGTAAAGCAAGGGCACGATGCTTATCAAAAATGTTTGGATGCGGCGTTGCCGTTGATTGATTATAAACTACACGCTTTAGAGCGGAAGTACGATTTGAGTAAAACGGAAGAAAAGCGACGGTTTTTACCCGAAGCGTTGGCGGTGGTTGCGCAAGCGGAAAGCGAAAGCGTGAAAGAGGAGCTTTTGAAAAAGCTTCGAGATCGTACGGGGATCACCTACCACGCGTTAGAACGAGATTTGCGCAACGTATCCAAAGAACCGGCGAAAGCGGAATTTACGCTGCCGCAAGAACGGTTTGCGGAAACGGCGGCAGGTACGGACAAGCAACGTAAAGCCATTCGGTTTATTTTGGCGGCAAAGCTATTCGGCGCGCCGTACGCAACGGAGTTTGACTTGCGAGAGCTTGCGCTTTCCAACGAAGCGCACCAAGCGGTGGCGGAATATATTTTAAGCAGGGAAGAAAAGGGCGAAAAAATCCGTCCAAGCGAACTGTTTGAAATTTTGGAAGAGGATTGCGAGGAACTTAACGAAATACTTGACCTCAATTACGGGGACAAGCTGACGGGCGAGGTTGCGGCGCGGTTTTTCTTAGACAGCGTAAAGACGTTGCAAAGAGAGCGCATTGAAGGGGATATCGCAAGATATACCGCCGCATACAACCAAGAAACGGATGAGGAAAAACGCAAGGAAATTGCAAAGAAACTTAGTGTAAGCATACAAAAACGCAACGCATTAAAAAAGGGTTGAGCCGTCCATAAAAGGCTAAAAAAATAAAAAGGTAAAAAAACAGAAAAAACTGTTTCGGTATAAACGGAGGATAAAAGATGAATATATCCGAGCAAAAACTTAACGAGATCATTGCAGGCATTATCGAGGGATACGGTAAGAAGGGCAGCATTTCCACCAACGCACTTTGCGATATCGTGGAAAAATTGGACATTGACGCTACGCAAATGGACGTAGTGTACAAATCCATTAACGACGCAGGCATTCAAATCGTAGACGAGGACCAAAGGGACAAGGAATTGTTTGAACAGGCACTTTCGGACATTGGCTTGGACGATCCCGTTAAAATGTATCTTAAGGACATCGGTCGTGTACCTTTGCTTTCCGCGGAAGAAGAAGTGGATCTTGCAAAGCGTATGCAGGAGAACGACGAGGCGGCGAAAAGACGTCTTTCCGAAGCGAACTTGCGTTTGGTTGTTTCCATTGCAAAGCGTTACGTTGGTAGGGGTATGCTTTTCCTTGATCTCATTCAAGAGGGTAACCTCGGGCTTATGAAAGCGGTTGAGAAATTCGATTATCAAAAAGGTTTCAAATTCTCCACTTACGCAACGTGGTGGATTCGTCAATCTATTACGAGAGCAATCGCCGACCAAGCGCGTACCATTCGTATTCCCGTACACATGGTTGAAACTATCAACAAGCTGACGAGAGTGCAACGTGTGCTTTTGCAGGAATTGGGCAGAGAACCTTTGCCTAGCGAAATTGCGGAAAAGATGGGCGTAACTGAGGATAGAGTGCGCGAAATTCAAAAAATTGCGCAAGATCCCGTATCGTTGGAAACGCCGATTGGTGAAGAAGAAGACAGCCACTTGGGCGATTTCATCGAAGATGAAAAGACGACCACGCCTAGCGATTCGGTTGCATTCACTATGTTGAAAGAGCAGCTTCTCGGCGTGCTGGATACCCTTACGCCTCGTGAAGAAAAAGTGCTTCGTTTGCGTTATGGTATCGACGACGGCAAACCTAGAACGTTGGAAGAAGTTGGTAGAGAATTTAACGTTACGAGAGAACGTATCCGTCAAATTGAAGCAAAGGCGCTTCGTAAACTTCGCCACCCTTCCCGTAGTAAAAAGCTCAAGGATTTCCTTGAATAATGAGTTACGGAAAGAGGATTGATACGCTGTGTAGTTTGCTCACGCCGACGGGCGTGTTTGCGGACGTTGGTTGTGACCACGGTTATTGTTCGGAATATATGCTGAAAAACGGGCTTTGCGAAAAGGCAATTTTGTCTGACATTAGCAAGGGTAGTCTTGCGAAAGCGGAAAAATTGCTTGCGGCATACATTGCCGACGGCAAAGCGACGTCCGTTTTGGGCGGCGGCTTTTTCGGTGTGCCTTCCGACGTAGACGAAGTGTTGATTGCCGGTATGGGCGGCAGTGAGATCGTGGATATTTTATCCGATAAAAAATACGGATTTATACCCAAGAGGTTTGTGTTTCAACCCATGCACGACGCGGAGAAACTCCGTAGATACATTTTAGAACACGGCGGCTATATTGATAGGGATTTTACTTTTGAGGACGTGAAATTTTACGACGTAATATGCGGTGGTTTGGCGGATGAAACGCATCAAACGCCTGCGTATAACGATTGGGAATTTGAGTTTGGCAGAGAGAATCTTCTCACTCGTCCCGCGGCATTTTTACAGCGTACGGAAAAGAGAATGAAGGAATTGGAAAAATGCCTTCAAAACCCTGCGTTGCAAGAAAACAGCCGTATGGAAATTGAAACGAGAAAAAAACGGTTACAAGGAGCGCTGAACGGTGAAACTTTGTGAAATTTATAAAATTGCAGATGAGATAGCACCCAAATCGCTGAGCGACGAATATTGCGCGCGCTACGGCGCGTACGATAACAGCGGCGTGCTGGTGGACGCAGGCGAGGATATCGTCGGCGTAGTCTTTTCGTTAGACCTTAGCGACGGCGCTATTGAAAAGGCGGTGGAATGCGGAGCGAATTTAATCGTTACGCATCACCCTGCTATTTATGCGAAGCTGTCCACTCTTTGCATTGATGATCCTCGTTTGACGGGGGCGAAACTCGTCAAATGCTTAAAAAAGGGGATTTCCGTTTTGTCCATGCACTTAAATTTGGACGGAGCAAAGGACGGTATTGACGAAAGCTTAATGCAGGGTATCCTGCGTGCGGCGGCAGGGACGGCGGAAAACGAACCGTCCGTTATGCATCCGCTTACGGGCGGCGGTTACGGCAGGGCGTATGCAATTCCGCAAACGAAGGTTGAATCGCTTTGTCAAAATATTGAAAAAGAATTTTCTACGCAACGCGTCGTTTGCTATGGCGATGGGGAAAGACCTATCGACAAAGTGGCAAGTTTTTGCGGCGCAGGCGTAGACGAATACGCCATTTTATGGGCGGCGAAAGAGGGCGCGGACGCCATTGTTTCGTCTGATTTTAAACACCACCTCATTACGATGGCAGTGGAATCGGGGCTTTCCGTAATTGCCTTGACGCATTATGCGTCCGAAAATTACGGGTTTGAAAAATTTTATAAAAAAATTCGTCAACAAGTGGACTTACCGTGTGTATATCACACGGATGAAAACTTGCTTTGACGGAAGGGAGATATATTATGTCACAGTTACAAGCAATTTTAAACTATCAAGAGATCGACAAAAAGCTTTATAAGCTTGAACGCGAGCTTGCAGGGTGCGAAGAGAGAAAGGAATACGTTAAGGTTAAGAAGTTTTTAGAAACCGCGCCTGAAAAGTTGGATTCGTTGGAAGTAAAAGCAACGGCGTTGAAAACGGAAGCCATGGAATTGTCGAAAAAGTATCTTCAAACGGAAGAAACTTTGAAGGATTTTGAACATCTTGACGAGTTGGTAACGGGCGGCGCGGACATTGCGTTCTATAAGAAAAAAGCGCAATCTATCGTGGAAAAGCTGAAGAAGATTAAAGCGGATCTTAATGCGTTGATTGAAAATATCAAAGCTACGGATGCTGAATATCAAAAATTGAAAAAGCAAGTTATTTCCGCGCAAAAACAATACGGCGAAGTGTCTGAAAAATACAAGGCGGTAAAGGCGTCGAGAGAAGCGGAGAAAAACCAAATCGAAGCGGAACTTGCGCAGGCGGCTAAAGACGTTTCCGCGGAAACTTTGGAAAAATATAACGTTAAGAGAAAGGAGAGAATTTTCCCCGTCGTGGGAGAATTGACAAGCAATCGCTGTCCGTTCTGCAGTATGGAACCGCCTCTTGCGGCGCGTAATAAACTGACGGGCGGTGCTACGATTGAGTGTGATAACTGCCACCGTATTATTTTTAGTAAATAATTTGGCAGGGTAACGGATTTTAGCGCATAGGCATACTATGAGGTATGCAGAAAGTACGGGCGGAAATTCGTTTAAATAACGTAAAAAATAATGCGAAACGGTTTCGGGAAAGGACGGGCGTAAAGCTTTGCGCTGTTGTAAAAGCCAACGCTTACGGACATGGCGCGGAAGAAATTGTCAATGCGCTTTCGTCCGTTGCCGACTGTTTTGCTGTTGCGCTTATAGAGGAAGCAATTTGTATTCGTACGGTAGCGTTGACGAAGGACGTTTTGGTGTTTACGCCGCCGCTTACCGAGGAAGATTGTTACGCGTTGGCGGCTAACGGTTTTATTGCAACCGTGTCCGACCTTTGGACGGCAAAGCTGTTGCATAGGGTATGCGCTAAATACCGCTTATCGGTAAAGGCGCATCTCAAAGTGAATACGGGAATGAACCGTTACGGAATGAATATATCGTCGCTTGGAAAGGTGAGCCGCTTTTTACAGCGTTCGCCTTGGGTGCAGGTGGCAGGGATATATTCGCACTTATACACGACGGATTTCCAAACGTCGGAAATGCAAAGGTTGCGCTTTTGCCAAGCTTGCGAGGTGTGCCGTCGATATTTTCCTGACGTTACGGCGCATTTGTCGGCAACTTATGGCAGTTTGCTTGGCGAGAAATTTGCCTTTGATATGACGAGGGTGGGGCTTGGCTTGTATGGTTATTTGCCTGCGCTGTCGGAAAATTCGGGCGTGTTGGCGGAGCCTGCTTTAGAAAAAGCGATGACGGTGTACGCGGCGGCTGTGGTCAATAGAAAACCTGCTAACGGCGGGTTAGGGTATGGCTTGCAGTGTAAAGCGGAGGATTTGGGCGCGAAGAAGGAAGTGTGCGTTTGTCGTTTTGGTTACGCTGACGGCGTATTGCGAAAACGAGAAAACGGCGTGGAGAATTGGGAGAAAAATCTCAACGATATGTGCATGGACGCTTGTATTCGTCAAGGCTATATGCGCAGGGGAGAGCGTTTCCCCATTCTAACGGACGCGGAGCAAACGGCAAAGCTGACGGGAACAATTGCTTACGAAGTGTTATGCGCGGCAACTGCGCGCGCGGAATTTGTGTATGAAGAATACTGATTTACGGTTTGTTCAAACGGAAAATTTGCAGGGCGACGTTGCGGAAAGGAAGAAAACGCTGCGGCAATATATGAAAGCACGGCGAGGGGACAACGAAAACCGCGACGTGAAAGAATTGCTGCTAATTGACAACCTTTTTAAAGCGTTGGAAGAGGATAGGACGGGGGCAGGTACGCGTCGAAATGTTTTTGTGTATTTGTCTTATTCCTCGGAAGCGCCTACGGACAAGCTGATAGAACGGCTGAAAGAACAAGGCTACAAGGTGTTTTGTCCCAAACTTGATGGGCAAAAAATGTCGGCGGTTGCACTGGGAGAGGATTTTTCCCTTTCGCAGTATGGCATACGCGAGCCTATCGGCGAGCCGTTTGACGGAGTGCTTGATTTTGCGATTATTCCGTTGTTGGCAGTGGATAGCAACGGCAATCGCTTGGGGTACGGCGGTGGTTATTACGACCGATTTTTACAAGAACGGCCGTTGATGAAACGTATTGGCTTTTGTTACGATTTTCAGTTGTTGAGAGAAGTTCCGCATTTGGATACGGACGAAAAAATGCAAATAATTGTAACGGACAAGCGAACGGTTTTTGTAAAAGCGTAGCTTGAAAACTTGATTAAATTTTACAATTGAGAAAAATAAATTTGGAGAAATTAGGGATATGGCAAATGTGAAAAAGACCTTAAAAAAGGTAGGGAGATATACGTGGGATATGTATAAGGCGTCCTTGCCTGCGGCATTTATGTTTTTTTGTGCAAGCTCCATTTTGATGATGCTCACGATGGACACCGAAACGCTTGCGTGGGACAACGAGGCGCTTACGTGGACGCTTGTTTGCGGGTTAGGCGCGGCAGCGTATGCTGCGCTTATCGGCTGGGCGACGGGCGGAAGCCATTATGAAATGCTCGTTTCCGGTAACGTAAAACGTATGTCGGCAATGGATATCGACGGCGGTTATAAGATGTCCTCGCATAAGGAATCGAAAGAATACCGTGTTTGGAAAGGTTTTGCAATTGGCGGCTTTACGGCAATTTATTCTATCGTGCTTGGTATTATCTTCGGGTGCTGTCAAGCGCGTATCGACGGCGGCTTGAACGGAGGCGGTTTTGCGGTGTTCGTGTTGATTTCGCTCTTGTTTTCGGGGTGGTCGCTTTTGCCTTTCTATTACTTGAACGCTTCGGGTATATACGTTAGCTATTTCCTTTCCTGCTTCTGTGCGTTGTTGCCTATTTTGGTGACGGGCGGCTTCTATATTTGGGGGGCATATTCCCGTAGAAATAAGGCGATTCGTCAACAAATCATTGCGGAAAAAGCGGCGCAAGCGGAAGCGAATAGAGAAAAGAAAATCAATTATGGCGGATTGCCTGGCACGAAACCCAAAAAACGTAAAAAGTAAGGGGCATGTACGCGTTGAAGTTAGATAAATATATATTGGCGCGTATTGAAAATTGATTAAAACGGAGTAAAAAAAGTGCGTATTATCGGTGGAAAACACAGAAGTAGAATACTTGCGGAGTTTGCAGGCGACGAGGTTCGTCCCACTTCGGATAGGGTAAAGGAATCCCTATTTAACATTTTGGCTTTAAAGCTGTACGGGGCACGTGTTTTAGACCTCTTTGCAGGAAGCGGCGCTTTGGGGCTTGAAAGCCTTTCGAGAGGCGCAGGCGAAGTTGTGTTTAATGATTTTGCCAAGGATAGCGTTGCCATTTTGAAAAAGAATTTAAACGCATTGAAGATACCCGTAAACGGCGAGGAAGCCAAAGTTTACAATTACGATTTTGCAACCTGTTTGGATGTTGTGAGAGGAGAATTTGATTTGATTTTCCTCGATCCGCCTTACCGCTTTGATTATGGGGTAAAGGCGCTTAAAAAGATTGTCGAAAGAGGGCTTTTGAGCGAAAACGGTATTGCTATTTACGAACGTGACCGCGCTTTTGAAGGAGAAATCGACGGGTTGGAAAAGTATGACGAACGAAAATACGGAAAGACCTATTTGACCTTTTTTAGACGGCTGAAGGAGTGAAATTATGTCGGAAACGATAAAAAAACAAAAAACCAAATGCGTGTTTGCAGGCTCGTTTGATCCACCCACTTTGGGGCATAAGGCAACGGTGGAAGATTGTTTGAAGCTGTTTGACGAAGTGGTGGTGGCTTTGATGGTCAACCCTGCAAAAGCGCCCTGCTTTACCGTGGAACAGCGTTTGGAAATGTTGGCGTTGAGCTTTGGTGAAGAAAAGCGCGTGCGCATTATTACGTGGATGGGCACGGTTGCAGAGTTGTTGCAAAAAGAAGAAACGGATTTTTACGTTAGAGGAATTAGAAACGGAATTGACCTCGATTATGAAAATGCCGATTTTTATGCAAGCAAAAAGCTCAATCCCAATTTGGTAGAAGTATACTTGCCCTGTCGGCAGGAATTGTTGCACGTTAGTTCGTCTATCGTGCGCAACAGCTTAAAATTCAATACGCCCATTGACGAAAACGTCACGGCGCAAGTGAAAGAATATATCGAAAAAGTAAAAAAATGAACGCAAAGATATCTCGCCCA
>JAZOVQ010000090.1:0-24478 GCA_045658805.1 Candidatus Scatosoma sp. | reverse complement strand
TGGTAATGAATGAGCAAAATACTCTTGAGTTGCCGCCCAAGGGGTCACATAGAAATATTTCTTGATTATATTGGAATAATTTTCAAAAAGTTTCGCAAAATACTATGGAACTACTTGACTAATGTCCCCTGCGGCGGCGGATACCATTTTAACCCATTTAAAACAAACGGGTCGGGATGCGAGTTATTACGATTTGATTGTCACGGGGGATTTGGGCGCGCTTGGCAGCCGTATCGTCAAAGACCTCGTTTGGGAAAAGGGGGTAGATATTCAACCAAACCACGTAGATTGCGGAGAAATTATTTACAACGTTATCGAGGACGAATTTCAAGGCGGTAGCGGCGCAGGGTGCAGCGCGGTGGTGCTGGGCTCTTATTTGATTACAAAAATGCGAAAAAAGGAAATCAATAAAATTTTGTTTGCGGCGACAGGCGCGCTGTTGTCGACGGTGTCCAGCGGACAGGGGGAGAGTATCCCTTGCATTTGCCACGCCGTTAGCTTGGAAAACGTGTAGGGGGGGAGTATGTACGAACAATACGTAAATATTTTATGGGGCTTTGTCAAAGCGTTTGCCGTGGGTGGAGCAATCTGCGCGATTGCGCAAGCGGTGATCAATTTTACCGATTTAACGGCAGGAAAAATTTTGGTTATTTTTATGCTGTCGGGGGTGGTGTTGCAGGGCTTGGGCTTGTATGAATATTTGGTAGAGTTTGCAGGCGCAGGGGCAACCGTACCGATATCGGGCTTTGGGTATTTGTTGGCAAACGGCGCAATTAAAGGGGCGGAAAAGGGAATGTTCGGCGCATTTACGGGCGCGCTTTCCTCGGCAAGCGCAGGAGTGTCGGCGGCGGTAATTTTCTCTTTTATTATGGCAATGATTTTCAAATCCCGAAGCAAAAAGAATTAAGAAAAAAGACCGCTTTTAAATAAGGCGGTCTAAAAATTAGGCGGTCAATTGCGTTTTTCCGCCGAAAATATCCGATTGCAGGTATACGTCGGGAACATTGCCGACAATTACCCATTCCCCGACGAGGATTTCGGTGATAACGGCAAAATTTTCCGTGCGTGAGGGCATAACGATGCTAATATCCGCCACGACGTTGAGATAGATGGAATGCTTGGTTTGGTTTATCCCCACGCTTTCAAAAGTGGACGAGAAATCGCACGTGACGCTGCTTACGGGGATAATGCGGAAATGAATACTCGGTCCCAACCCAGCAAACGCCTCAATGCCCGTCAGCGCGCCAAGCGGAACGGGGATACCGTTTAGGCTCAAGTTTTTTAGGTTGGCTTGTGAAATGGAGGCGGTGTCGCGTGCAATTTTGTTTATTTTCAAGGGATTGGCGGCAACGGCTGTGATATTGCCATCGTTGTCGCGTGTGATATGCACAAGGTCCTCATAACGCATTTCGTCGCTCAATGTGTAAAATACGGCGTCGTTGACGGCAATGGTTGTACTGGCGCGCATAGTCGCTTCGCTGATAGAGATAAGTACGCGCGTGACGTTGCGTTGAAAATGAATAAAAAGCGCAATGGCAAGCAGTAAAAAAACGAGCAAAAACACAAACAATTTTCGCCGACGCCGATGGCGTTTTTTTGTGGGGGAGAGCTTTCGTTTGTAGGCGGGCAACGAATAATCGGAAAAGCGGCTCACAAGCGTAACCAACGGCGTATTTCATTTAAAATAATGGTGTTTCCGCTGTGAAATTGGCTTTCCTTTAAACGTTGCTGCAGCCGTTTATCCCCCGACAATGCCTCTAACGCTTTGGGTAGGTCGTCAAGTTGATTTTGGCGTAAAACGCGGCATAAATTCTTCGATAAAAAATAATTGGCGTTTTGCAATTGGTCTCCGCGCGTTTGCCCCTCTAAAGGAATAAAAAGCGCAGGTTTTTTCAAAGATAAAATTTCAAAAACCGCCCCTGCGCCTGCGCGGGATAGAATAAGGTCGGAAGCGGCGTATGCCGCACCCATGTCCGAGATGAATTCAAATTGCCGATACCTTTTTAGGTTGCATTGAACAAGGTTTCCCTTACCGCAAACGTGCAGGACAAAATAGCGGTCGGTCAATGCTTTAAGATGTTTTCTTACGGCGTCGTTTATGCATTGACTACCGCTTCCGCCGCCGAAAATAAGCAGCGTTTCACAATCGGCAGGAAGGTCAAAACGCCGTCTTGCTTCCTCTCGCGTACAGTTAAAAATTCCCCGTCTAATGGGTGCGCCGCTGTATGCGCCGTTAGAAATGCGCCAAGCGGTTTCGGGGAAAGAGGTGAACACTTTTTTGCATTTTTTTGCCAACAAACGGTTGGCGAGCCCAATAGAAAAATCACTTTCGTGGCTAAGGCAGGGGATTCCCAATTTGTTAGCGGCTTTAACGACGGGCAGGGCAACGTAACCGCCTTTGGAAAACACGAGGTCGGGTTGCATTTCTCGCAAGCCGATCGTTGCTTGTTTGGTGGCTTGGCGTAAGCGGATAGGAATGGCAAGGTTGCGTTTTAAACCGCGCAAACCGCCCCCTCTAATCAACTTTGGACATTCCAAGGAATAAAAGGGGATTTTTAACTCGCCAATCAATTTTTTCTCAATGCCGTCCGTACCCATATACATTACGTCGGCTTCCCCTGTGGATAACAATTCTTCCATGAGGGCGATATTGGGCAAAACGTGCCCTGCGCTCCCTCCACCCGTAAAAAGAACTTTTTTCATTTTGACCGCCTCCATTTAGCCTTCGTTATATTATAGACGGTAAGGGGGTAAGATATTCCCTAAAAACAAGAAAACACCCTACCAAAATGCGTTCAATGCGTACATGGTAGGGTGTTTTTGTGTTTTTTATGAATAAAGAGTGGCAATTTCTTGTGCCAATGCTTGCACTTTTTCTTGTAACGAGGCAGGGGAAAGTACTTTTACTTTGTTGCCAAACCCCAAAATTTTTCTCGGCAACGACTCGTCGTCGGGCAGGGCAATTTCGACAACCCATTTGCCTTTTTGTTTGCGGACGTTTTCTGTGCCTAACCAATTTTGCGCCTGTGCCAAACCATCGGGTGAGACCTCTAACCGCACGGAAAGGGTGGGGGTATTGTCCGTATCGTCCGTTGTAGGGATAACGTTTTTACGTTGAAAAAGACGGGCGCGGAAACTCTCTTCCGTTTTGATTGCCGAGGCAATTTGCCCGATAGCGAGCAAGCGGAAAGAACGTTCGGTATGGCAAAACGCATACAAATGCCAAATGCCCTTACTAAACACAATGGCGTGCGGCTCTACGTTGTCCTCCGTTTTTGCGGAGCCGTCGCGCAAGGTGACGCTAACGACGGTGCGTTTCTTGATACATTCCTCCCAAAACCGCAGTTTGTTTAAGGTGCCGGGCGCGTTGGCAAAGGTAGTGCCGTCAATAAAAATACTGCCAATTTCACCGCGCACGTCGGCGTTTTTCAGTTCGGCTTTGCGGCGCGCCGACAATTTTCGTTTGGCTTCCAAATAATGCTCCTCGTGTCTTGTGGCGTAGGCAAGCTCTAAGCCCTCAATTGCCGCTTCATATTCCGCTTCCGTCATAAAATCGACGGGCAATTTATAGCAATCGGAGATAAAAATCCCGCCGTTTCGGCCACGTTGAATATGTACGGGGACGCATTCGGATAGCAGTTCAACGTAGCGGTACACCGTCCTTGGGGATACCTCGTGCTTTTGCGCCAGGTACGCCGCGGTTATTTTTCGTTTCGCCAATAAATCGAAGAGAATGGACAGCAGGATAGACAGCTTCATTGTTTGCTCCTTCATAGGTATGTTTGCGCAAGATATTGTAGCAAATAGCGCCAAGCTTGTCAATACTTCTTTGGAAAATAACTATGTTATTCTGCTTCTTTTTTTCATGCGCCGTTATGGTTTTTCTTGGTTTTGCGGTAAAAAGCGCGGAAAGCGCAGGAAAAATAAGCGAAGGGCGCGGAAAAGTCGGGACAAACGCTTGACAACGGCGTAAAAAACAGGTAAACTTATTGTTGAAAGTAAGGTTGGCTATAAGCCAAATAGAAAAGGAGATACACTTATGGCAAACGTAATGGACACTCTCAAAGCCAGAGGTTTTGTAAAACAAACGGTTTTTGAAGAAGAACTTTATGAAAAACTCGGCAAGGAAAGCGTGCCTTTTTATATCGGTTTCGATCCTACGGCGGATTCGTTGCACGTAGGGCATTTCATGCAGCTTATCGCAATGCACCACATGCAACAAGCAGGGCATAAGCCTATCATTTTGATTGGTGGCGGTACGGCTATGGTCGGTGACCCTTCCGGCAGAACGGATATGCGTTCGATGATGACGAAAGAAACCATTCGTCACAACGTTGAATGCTTCAAAAAGCAAATGTCGAAGTTCGTTAGCTTCGAGGGCGAAAACGCTGCAATTATCGTAGACAACGGCGATTGGCTTTTGGATTTGAATTACATTGATTTCCTTCGCGACGTCGGCGCGCATTTCTCGGTAAACAGAATGTTGAGCGCGGAATGCTTTAAACAACGTTTGGAAAGAGGGCTTTCTTTCCTCGAATTTAACTATATGTTGATGCAAGCGTACGATTTCCTCGTATTGTATCAAAAGTATGGCTGCGCGTTGGAGCTTGGCGGCGACGATCAATGGAGCAATATTTTGGCTGGCGCAAACTTGATTAGAGTGAAAGAACAAAAGCCTGCGTTTGCTATGACGTTCACCCTTCTTACGACGTCGGACGGTAAGAAAATGGGTAAAACTGCAAAGGGTGCCGTTTGGTTGGATGAAAATAAAACCACGCCTTATGAATTCTATCAATATTGGAGAAATACGGCGGACGAGGACGTTGAAAAGTGCATGAAGCTTCTCACCTTCTTGCCGCTTGAACAAATCACCGAGCTTTGTGCGCACAAGGATGAACGTATCAACAAAGCGAAGGAAGTTTTGGCATACGAGCTTACCAAAGAAGTACACGGCGAAGAAAAGGCAAACCTTGCGCAAAGTCAAGCGCAAGCGGCTTTCGGCGGCGCAAATGCGGAACTTTTGAGTAAAGAAGTGTCGGACGTTGCGACGGTTGTGGACGCTATGGTAGCGGCAGGTATTGCAAAATCCAAAGGCGAAGCCCGCAGATTGATCGAGCAGGGCGGCGTTTCCGTGGACGAAAGCAAGGTTACCGATCCCAATATGCCCATTCCTGCAAAGGAATTCGTTTTGCATAAAGGCAAAAAGGTGCATTTGAAAATTATCGTAAAATAATGGAGAGGACGGGTAAAAACCGTCCTTTTTTAATCGGTGGGATATGGAAAAGACGATACGTACCGTCTATGGGCGGTTCGAAAGCGAAAAAATAATAGAAAAATCCCGATTTTTAACCTATTCCTCGCACGTAGAAAGCGAAGAGGAAGCGAGGGCGTTTGTTGCGGAAATACGGTCGAAGCACTCGCTTGCGACGCACGTTTGTTTTGCTTTTATCTCGGATAAAACGGGCAATTTACAACGTTTTTCGGACGATGGCGAGCCGCAGGGCACGGCAGGCGTACCCATTTTAGAAGTGTTAAAAAACAAAAAACTTTTTGAAACAGCGGTGGCGGTTGTGCGCTATTTCGGCGGAATTAAATTGGGCGCAGGCGGTTTGGTACGCGCCTATTCGTCCTCGGCTGCGGAAAATTTAGACGGGGCGGATATCCGTGTTTTGGAAACCTGTCAAAACGTCGATATAATCGTCGATTATACGGGCATTGACAGCGCACAAAAATACATTTCAACGCATCCCTGCTCCCTTCTTTCTACCGATTATGGTGAAAAAGTGCTTTTGAAAGCGGCGGTGAAAAAACGTGACGTGGAAGGGTTTGTTGAGGACCTTGTCGATTATATGCAAGGCAGGGTGCAAACGGAAATCGGAGAAGAATATTACGGTTTATTCAAAGAATAACGAATAAAAAGGAGAATTATATGCAATATTGCACTTTGCGCGGTAACCGCGCGTCCAAGGTGGTTATGGGCTGTATGCGCATTGCCGACAAAACGGTGGAAGAAACGGAAGCGGTGTTGATTGAAGCTATGAAAGCGGGCGTCAATATGTTTGACCTTGCCGACATTTACGGCAATGGCGACTGCGAGCGTATTTTCGGCGTGGCAATCCGCGATCTCGGCGTATCCAGAAAGGATTATATCTTGCAAACCAAATGCGGTATCGCAAAGGTGGACGGAAAAATCAGCCGTTACGATTTTTCCGAGGAATATATCTTGTCGTCGGTGGAAGGCTGTTTGAAGCGTTTGAATACCGATTATATCGACATGTTGCTTTTGCACCGTCCCGATACGTTAATGGAGCCCGAAGAAGTGGCTGCGGCGTTTGAAAAATTGCAGGCGGCGGGCAAAGTGCGTGCGTTTGGCGTTAGCAATTGTTCCGCTTCGCAAATCCGTTTATTGAAATCGGCAGGCGTAAAAGTGGTGGCAAACCAAGTGCAATTTTCGCTTGGGCACACCGCTTTGGTGGACGCTGGTTTTAACGTTAATATGTATAAAGAGGAATCGGTTGTCCGCGCAGGGGATGCTTTGGAATATTGCCGCGCGGAAGACATTGCGTTGCAGGCTTGGTCGCCTTTGCAATACGGATTTTTCAAAGGAGTATTCCTCGGTGACGAAAACTTCCCTCAATTGAATGCCGAGCTTTCGGCGCTTGCGGAAAAATACGGCGTATCGCCCTCGGCAATTGCGGTGGCTTGGATTCTCCGTCACCCTGCCTTCAAGCAAGTAATTACGGGTACGGCTTCCCCTGAACACATGCGTGAAATGTGCGCGGGCGCGGACGTTATTTTGGATAAAAAGGAATGGTATTCGCTGTACATGGCAACGGGCAAAACTTTGCCGTAACGACGAAAAAACCGTTCAAGCGCAAGGCGGCGGAATGGCAGGAAAAAAGGGCGAAAGAGGCCGATTTTTGAAAAGTATGTCCATTTTGTATAAAAACTTGTGCAAAGTAGACAAACGCAAAGAGGAACTTTGTTGATTTTGTCTATTGTAATTTTTTTATAAATATAGTAAAATAATAATAATGAAAAATGATAATCCATTTGGAGGAAAAAGATTATGTCAGGACTTTTGCTGAAAGGCATTAACAAAGTATACCCCTCGGGTGTACAAGCAGTATTCGATTTTTGTCTCGATATCAGAGATAAAGAATTCATCGTACTTGTAGGACCTTCCGGTTGCGGTAAATCTACGACTCTTCGTATGATCGCTGGTTTGGAAGAAATTTCGTCCGGTGAACTTTATATCGACGGTAAGCTCGTAAACGACGTTGTACCTAAGGACAGAGATATCCCGATGGTATTCCAAAACTACGCATTGTATCCCCACATGTCCGTTTACGATAACATGGCGTTCGGTTTGAAGCTTCGTAAAGTACCCAAAGAAATTATTGACCAAAAGGTTAAAGCAGCTGCTGAAATCCTTGGTATTACCGATTACCTTTCCAGAAAGCCGAAGGCATTGTCCGGCGGTCAACGTCAACGTGTTGCGCTTGGTCGTACCATCGTTCGTGAACCTAAGGTATTCCTTCTCGACGAACCTTTGTCCAACTTGGACGCAAAGCTTCGTGCTTCCATGAGAACGGAAATCTCCAAGCTTCACGCTCGTCTTGCTACCACCTTCATTTACGTAACGCACGACCAAATCGAAGCTATGACCATGGGTACGAGAATCGTTGTTATGAAAGACGGTTTCATGCAACAGGTTGATACCCCTCAAAACTTGTACGATTATCCCGTAAACCTTTTCGTTGCAAGCTTCATCGGTACCCCTCAAATGAACTTCTTTAAAGAATCCACTTTGACGTCCGAAGGCGACAAGATTTACGTAAACTTCGTTGGCAACAACAGAGTGCTTCTTCCTAAAGCAGTTGCTGATAGAATTAAGAATATCGACGAATATTTGAACACGGATAAGAAGATTACGCTCGGCGTACGTCCTGAAGATATTCACCAAGATCAGTTGTTCATTTCGAACTCCCCTGACACGGTTGTATCCGCTCGTATCGACGTTATCGAAAAGCTCGGTGCTGAAACGCAAATCTATTGCGAACTCGATTATGAAGGAAAAGAAACGTCGGTTATCGACAACTCCACGCAAATGATCGCTAAGATCTCCAGCCGTGCTGTTGTTGCTTTGAATGACGTTGTAACGCTTGCATTCGACGCTAACCACATTCATATGTTCGACGGCGAAACTGAAGCTTCCTTGCTTGAAAGAGATGCTGGCTACGAAGTTATCGAAGAAAACGCAGAAGGCGCTGCATTCACGCCTCCTACGCCTCAAGAAATGCGCGCTCGTATCGATGCTGCTCGTATCGTAACGAAGGAAATGAAAGCACAGGCTAAGAAGGACGCAAGAATGGCTAAACTCGCTGCTAAACAAGCAGCTCAAGCTGTTGTTGAAGAAGCTCCCGTAGAAGCTGAAGCTATCGAAGTTGCTGAAGAAGCTCCCGTAGAAGAAGCTTCCGAAGAAAAAACCGAAGAATAATTTCTAAATAGAAATAAAAAACCGCTCTATGCCGTTTGGCGTAGGGCGGGATTTTTTTGCTTTTGCACTTGTAAAGCGTATACGGAAAGGAAATGTTAAGCGGCGCGCCGAAAAAGTCGTACCGCAACGGCAGTCATATCGTCTTTTGCTTTGCCGCCGTATGCTTTTAAGGCTTGCGCTAACAAACAATCGGCAAGCTCTTGCGGATTGTTCAAAGGCACTTTTCGCAATACGTCGTATAAATCGGCGGAGGAGCCAAAAGCGTCTAAAATGCCGTCGCTGATAAACAACAACACGTCGTTTGCTTCCAAGGTATAGGCAGCGGCGGAAGGGCGCAGGGAATCGAGAATTCCTAAAGGTAACGATTCGCTTTCTAGCACTTTTACGGTGTTTGCGGATAAAATAAACCCAAGCGGCGCGCCAATTTTAATGATGTCCGTCCGCCCAAGGTCCAAATCGACAATGCCGACGTCTACGCACGCAAAACTTTCTTCCTTATTAAAAGTTAGGAGTTTGTTGATAGTGGACAACACAAGCTCCGAGGACATTTTTGCCTTGTAAAAGCTTTCCAAGAGCGCGACGGTGCTTTCGGAAATGCGTTTGGCGTATTCGCCGCTGCCCATGCCGTCGGACAGCACGACGAGGAATTTCCGTTCGTCAATTTTCACTACCGAATGCGTATCGCCGCAAGCATTTTCACCTGCTTTTGTTAGGCTTGCCACCCCAAACGCCGCGTCAAAATACGGCCGCTTTCGCAAAATGCAGCAATATTTATCCTGGCTTAACGTCAAGCGTTCGGAAATAATCATATCCGCTTGCAAAACGTGCGAAGCGATGGCGGCAATTTTTTTGACGTTGGATTTCCCAAAGGTAATCAAAGACAAGGTCAAGTTATCCTCGTCACCGTAGATTAGCGTTTCCGAACAAACGATACCTGCGCCAAGCAAGGCAATGTTCAAGGCGCGTTCCTTATCGGCGTACAGTCGCAAGGGCTCGCTTTGTTCCAAAGCCAAATTTTTTAAAATTTCACTTACGCCCTGCGCTTGGTTTGCAAGCAATTGCCTGCCCGAAGCGGCGTTTTCCACTTCAACCATATATTTGGCGTATTCCGCAAGTTGCCGATTGACGGCGTATAAGAGGTCGCTTTGTTTCGCGCAAGTGTCTGCAAATCGCCGTGGCAAGTCCAAAAAACTGACTTTTCCTTTTAAACAACCCACCTCAATCACTTTGTCCAGCTCGGTATGTATGGCTTTTTCCCGACAAGCGGACAATTGCGGACAGTTTTTGCACGTTTCTTCTAAAATGCAACCGCGCATATATTCTTTTGCGTTTTGTTCGGCGTCGTTTTGTCCTAAACAAAGGAATGCGTTTTCAATTTCTCGAAAGACTGCCGAAATTTCAAACAGTTTTTCGCCAATGGCCGCGCGATTGCGGTTGATAGCAATACGGGAAAGCTGTTTTTCTCGATAGAACAGCACTTTATTTTCCAACTGTCGTAAAAGGGGGGTGGGCAGGGATAAAAAAAGCAACGAGGGAAGCAAAACAGTCAACAATTCTCCAACCAGCTTTGCGGTGGAGAGGGCGTATAAGCCATTGAAGTAGCCATACCCGAAAAAGACAGCCAAAAGGGCGCAAACGGTGGCGGATTTTCCAATTTTGATAAACAAAACGCAAGCGATGCCATAGATAAAAAACAGCGCGACGCTTTCACGGAAAACAAGGAAAGCAGGCAGGGACAGCACGAACGCGCACAGCAAGGCGGTTGCATCTTTAGTAACGTATGCAAAGACCATTAAAATTAAAAATGAGGCGCCCATGTACGCGTTGAAACCAAAAAAATTACAAAATCCTACGCCGATTAATACGGTTAGCAATACAGTAAATAACACTTCGTCATTGCGCAAACGGCATTTGAGGAATTTCCGCAACAATGCTTTGACGCTAACGGAAGCCATTGCGGAAAGCAAAAATACAACGGCGGAGAGCAGCGTTTTTTGCGCAATGGCATTGGATGCGAATACGCCGAATGCGGAAAAATCGTACGGGTAAAAAGGCGCAAACGCGATAAACGTCCCCAGCGCAAGGGATAAAAAAAGCATGGGCAGTATGCCCGTTTTGATAAAATCCGTTTTGCGCGCTTTGTTTTGCAGGGCAAAACCGACACAAAGCAGGGTTGCTTGTCCAAACAAAATGGGCAACAGCTGCGCATTATAAGGCACCGCCGATAAAGGATAAAAAAAGCAAAAGAAAGGAGAAAGCCCTGCGCTGGCGGCGGCGAAAAATATCGCTAAAGCCAACGGCTCTAAATTGTCGCCCACTTGAAAAAGGCAGGCGGCGGCAAGAAAAAGCATTACGTATACAAACAGCGTGAAAAAATCTATCTTTTTTCGGATTTTCATATAAAACCTCCGTAGAGCATGAGTATATCGCAAAAAATAGGACAAAATTTAAGAGATTTTACCGCTTTTTGTCTAAAATATGAAAAAACACTCGGCGCAAAAACGCCGAGTGCGGTTTTAAGAATTGACAGGGAAGCCCAAGCTTATCAAAATGGCTCTATTGACGCGTAGCATGGTAGCAGGCGGCAGTTCGCCGATCCGTTCTTTTAAACGACGCTTATCCAGAGTACGGATTTGTTCCAACAAAATAACGCTGTCTTTTGCCAGCCCGTAGGCGGAAGGCAACTCGATATGGGTGGGCAGCTTGGCCTTATTGATTTTGCTTGTTACAGCGGCGGCGATAATGGTTGGAGAATATTTATTGCCAATATCGTTTTGCACGACAAGCACGGGACGGATACCGCCTTGTTCACTGCCGACGACGGGGGATAAATCCGCATAATACAATTCGCCTCGTTTTACGTTCATAAAAATCACCTCTTTTGCAAACCGAACAACTCCCTTAACATAGTATATGTAAAAGGGAAAAAATGGGTTCGCGCATATTCTATTAAAAGTATTGCCGAAGTGACGGAAAATTATACGAAGTGAAAGAACCCCCGAACGCTTTTTTAACGTTCGGGGGTACCATGTACGCGTTTAATGCGTAATTTTTTTTAGATAATACAGCTTTCGTTTTTCGCAGGAAGGGAATCAAGCTCCTTTTTCTTTTCTGCGTAGCCAGCCTTGCCGAGAAGGGCGAAGGTAGCCTTTTTACCTTCTTCAACGCCGGGTTGATTGAAGGTGTCAATGTTGAGCATTGCGCCTGCGTAAGCAGTTTGTAATTCAAACAAGAATAAAAGCTGACCGAGGGTAAAGGCATTCAATTCAGGCAACCAAAGGGTATAATTCATTCTGCCGGCTTTGGTCAAAGCGTAAGCGGTAGCTGCGTTTTCTGCTTGAATCAATTCTTCCATAGTGTGACCGCCAAGGAAAGCAACGTCGGGGATACTTTCACAGCCGTGAGGGATAGGGGTTTCGCAACCGTATTTCTTCAAGGAAAGGAAAGTGACAACCTTGTCGTAAGGACCTTCGGTGTAAAGCTGTACCTGCGAATGTTGATCGGTAACGCCAAGCGATTTAACGGGGGTTTGCCCAACGTTGCAGGGTTGACCGTCGAGGGTAACGTTTTTACCAAGCGATTCTGCCCAAAGTTGACAATACCAGTCTGCGATAAATTTCAAGTTGTCCGAATAGGGCATCATAACGCCGATATTTTTGCCTTCGTCCATTGCCGCAATTTGCAACACCGCGCACATCAAAGCGGGGTTGTGGCGCATAGCGGGTTTGTTACAAATGGAATCCATATACGCCGCACCTGCAAGCAAGCCTTTAATATCAATACCGACAACAGCCGCGGGCAACAAACCAACGGGGCAAAGCTGCGAGAATCTGCCGCCTACGCCGTCGGGCAAAATATAGCTCTTAATGCCGCCGCATTCGTCGGAAATCTTTTTAAGGTTGCCTTTTTTCTCGTCGGTGGTGAAGATAACGTTGTCTTTTACGTTTACGCCAGCCTTCGTCAAAAGGTCAAGGATAATAAGGTATTGCGCCATCGTTTCACTGGTCGCGCCCGATTTAGAAATAACGTTAAAGCACGTTTTTTCAGGTTCAATAACGTCCAAAAGGTCGCGCATTCTCACGGGGTCAACGTTGTCTTCCACGTAGAATTTAGGACCTTTTCTCTTAGATTTAGGAAGGTCGTTATAATGTAAATGGCAAAGCGCATTAAACGCCATGATAGGACCAAGTGCGCTGCCGCCGATGCCTAATACAACGAAATATTGAAAATTTCTACGGATATCTTTTGCCGTTTCGAGGATATCTTCGACAATTTCTTTTTGGTTGTAAGGAAGCTCCGTCCAACCCATGTACAATTCGTCCTTGCCTCTGTTTTCCTTTACGTAACGGAAAGCGGCGTTTGCTTTGGACGCATAGGAAGCAAGCTTTCTATCCGTAAAGCCTTTATCGCCCAAAAACGTATCGGTCATATTGTTGTAATCAAGCGTAACGCGCATCGAATTGCGCCATTCTCTTGTCTTGTAGCCCATAAAAATCTCCTTTAAATAAATTTTCCTCTTTATTGTACTCCTTCTTTTGGCGCTTGTCAAGGGTCAAATGCAAAAAACTCAGCTTTTTACATAAAAAAGTGTAAAAAAAGCTCAAAAATGAGGTTTGGCGGTGGCTTGCGTTGCGCGGTTAGGCTTTCTTTTTTTAGTTGAAGAGAATAATTTTTTAACGGGAAGCAGTCCGCAAAAAGCGTAAAAGAGGAAGAGGAGCGTAAACAGGGCGAGGGAAGTGAGGAAAAAGGCGGTGTTTTCACCAAAAAAGCGTTTGCATACCGTTGACAAAAATTGCCCAAACAGCGCGAAAGGAATTACGGATGCAAAGGGGAAGAAAAGCGCTTGAACGCATACCTGCCACTGCCCTTTTTGAAAAATGGTACATTTTTTGAAGAGTAAAACAAAGTTGCAAATGCCCGTTAAAAGAAAGCTTACGCCAAGCCCGACGGGATAGGCGTAGGCGCCTATCGTTGCTGGTAAAAACAAAATGCATAACAACATGCCTGCCGCGCCTATAAAATAAAAGAGGAAGGTGTGTTTTTCAAACCCAAGCGAATTGAGCATGCTCGTCGATACCATTGTCAAACACATAGGCAACAATATGGGAGCGCTTACCTTAATCATTTTGCCTGCTTCGGCATTGGAAAACGCCAATCTGCCAATGTCCTCCCCCAACCCAAAAAAGAGGGGAATCAAAGCGCAGGCGACAAGCGCCGCAAAGCGAATACTACGCAGTATATTTTTCCGCAGCCGTTGAAAATTCCGTCTGCAAAGATCCTCGGCAAGTTCGGGCAACAACACGAGGGAAAGAGAGCCTATCAAGGTGGCTGGGATAAACAAAACGGGCAAAACCATGCCTGAAATTACGCCGAAAATTTGTAGTGATTGGCTTTGCGAAAAGCCTGCTTTTAACAGCATAGCAGGGAACAAAACCGCCACGGCGGAGTTGATGAGCGAACTGCTTGCGCGGACGGAAGTAATAGGCAATGCAGTGCCAAGCAAGGGCTTTAATTGACCTTGAGGTTTGGAAAACTTGCCGCCCTTGCAAAGGTAAAAAAGAGTGGCGGCGGTAAAGGAAAAGAGGTAAGAAATTACCACCGCCCAAGCGGCTTTTTCCGCGCCGACAAGGGGAGAAGAAACGTTTTGCAACAACAAAACGCCGACGATAACCATTACCGTTTCTTCGGCAATATCCAAAAGCGCAGGCAGGAAGAAATTTCGATTGCCCCAAAAATATCCGCGCAGGGCGCTGTAAACGGAGGTAAAGCAAAGCCCTATCAACAAAATGCGAAAAGCGCTAAAGCTGCCGCCGTCCGTTAAAAAGGCGAAATGGTTGCCAAACACTCCCAAAAGCAAGCATATCGGCAGGGTGAAAAACAAGCTTGCCAGTATCCCCGACGAAAGGGCGGAAAAGCTTTTGTTTGTTTGGTTTTGCGCTTGATAAGCGGTGACGGATCTTGAAACGGCAATAGGAATACCGCCTGTGCCAACGGTTAAAAACAGCGCGAAAAGGGAAAGAGCCACTTGATATAGCCCCAAGCCCTCCGCGCCCAACAAGCGAGATAACACAATGCGATACAAAAACCCCAATCCTCGCTCAAAAATAGACAAAACCGTGACGAGCGAAGCGTTTGCAATTACTTTATTTTTCATATAAATATTGTACGGACGGCAGGCGTAAAATATAACCGTTTTTTTTCCTTGGCGGCATATTTTTTCATAAAGCGCATATCCTAAAGTATGTTAAAAACACAAAAAATAAAATGGCATAAAACGCAGGTCGGGCAAAGCTTGAAAAGCATTGCGGAATATTATTCCGTTTCCGAACGTTCGCTTGTAAAACGTAATGGCTTGACGGGAGAGCCACACGTGGGGCAAATGCTGGAAATTCCAGAGGAAACGGGGCATGCGTACGTGGTGAAAGCAGGGGACACGAAAGCCTTGCTTTGCGGCGGCGAAGAACAATTTTTGCAACGCAACGCAACGGACGTTTTTTATATCGGAATGCGGATAATTATATAGGCGAAAGCGGGTACGTTGTCACAAAACGAGGGCGTGAGGAATACTATGTAATAAGATTATGCGAACGACCGAAAAAACGGGCGATACCGCCTTTTCGGAGATATTCGTAACAGGAGGTAAACCATGTCCTTTTATTCCAATTTTCAATCGGATAAGTGTCCCGGACCAATCACGGGGAATCCGGTAAACGGGTTGACGGAAAAGGTGTGTATTCAAGCGGAGAAAATTTTTGATGCCTGCATTAAACAAACGCAGGTTGACAACTACGCTTTGGCGATCACCGATCCTACGCCCGCGACCGTTACATATCCTTTGACTTTTGTCAGCGCGCGCTCCACAACGGCGGAAGCGACGGTGACCAACCTCAACATTGAACGCCAAGCGGATAGAGCCTGCGCAAGAGTGCAAGCCACCGTTTCCATTCCCGTAGACGTTTTGTATACCGATGCGGCAGGGGTAGACGGCAGCGCATCGGGTACGGTTTCTTTGCCCGTTGACGTGCTTATGTTCGTACCTGCCCCCTCCATTATCCCGTTCACCTTGCGTGCGGTGGTTAGTGTCGTTGCGCCCGAAGGCACCTTTGTAAGTGAAGCGGAAGGGTTTACGGTCAGTCTTTGCGCAACCATCGTTTTGAAGATTGCTATGCCCGTAGAATTGCTCTTGCCGTCGTATGGTTATTGCGTAATTCCCCCTGCGCAGGAATATTCGCAAGAGGTTTGCGCAGGCTTTTTCGAACTGCCTTTGTATCCCAAAACTCCTCCCGGAGCGTGCAAGGGCTGCAATCCCTGCAACAACGGCTAAACGGATTTTCTATCGTTTTGCGAAAAAATTGAGCGTAAAAACGGAGCGTCGACGAAAAAAGTGCGGCGCTCCGTCGTTTTTGTGCGTTTGAAACCTTGCATTTTCTAAAAGAAAATGATATAATGAGATTATGAACGTTTATGCAATCAGCGATTTGCACCTTTCCACCACCTCGGACAAGCCTATGCACGTCTTTGGCGGCAATTGGGAAGGGCATTTTGAAAAAATTAAAAAGGACTGGCTGGAAACCGTCACGGACGAGGACGCGGTGCTCATTTCGGGGGATATTAGTTGGGCAATGAAATTGTCCGACGCCTTGCCCGATTTACAGCAGCTTGCCGCTTTACCTGGCAAAAAAGTGTTTATAAGAGGCAACCACGATTTTTGGTGGAATGGTATCACCAAGCTTCGTGACAGTGCGCCTAACGACAGCTTTTTATTCCTGCAAACGGACGCCGTAAAAATTGGCAATTTCGTCTTTATCGGCTCTCGCGGTTGGAGCTGTCCGGGAAGCCCTGATTTTTCCGAGCAGGACGAAAAGCTGTATCATCGTGAAGCGGAGCGTTTTCGTTTGGCGTTTGCGGATGCGGACAAGCTGTTTTGCGAGGGGGATAAGAAAGTGGCGCTTATCCACTATCCACCCTTTAACGTAAAGAAAGAGGATACCCTTTTCACGCAGTTGTTTGAGGAAAACAAAGTGGATAAAGTGGTGTTTGGACACATTCACGGCGCGGCGTATTTTCCGCTTCGTTGTGAGAAAAACGGGATTGAATATCACCTCGCGTCCTGTGACAAAACCAGTTTTAAATTGATTAAAATTTATTGATAACGGCAAGGTAATAAAGCCGTGCCATAAAGCCGTCGGTGGACTGCAACCGCCGAAAGCATACTATGCAAGGAGAAAAATATGCTGAAAAGAAAGGATCTTATCGGGCTTATTGATACGTCGAAAGAGGAGCTTACCGAGCTTCTTGATACGGCGGCGGAAATGAAGGCGCACCTGAAAGCAGGCGAGAAAAATTTGTCTTACTTGAAGGGGAAAACAGCGACCATTCTCTTTTATGAAAACAGTACGAGAACTCGTACAAGTTTCGAATTGGCGGCAAAATATTTAGGAGCAACGGTAATCAACATTGCCGCTGGCTCTTCTTCCGTTGCGAAAGGCGAAACGCTTGTGGATACGGGAAAGACGTTGGACGCGCAGCTCAACGACTTTTTAGTAATGCGTCATCCCATGGGCGGTGCGCCTTATTTGTTAGCTAAAACGGTAAAAGCGGGGGTTTTAAACGCAGGTGACGGTATGAACGAACACCCTACGCAAGGCCTGTTGGATATGTTGACAATGAGGGAGCATTTCGGTACGCTGGAGGGCTTAAAGGTAGCCATTTTGGGTGATATTAAGCATTCGCGCGTGGCAAAATCCAACCTTTTCGGTTTGAAAACAATGGGAGCGGAAGTGCGTATGTACGCGCCTGAAACGTTGATACCGCACGGGATAGATAAGCTTGGTGCAAAGCTTTGCTCCTCGCGCGAAGAAGCGCTAGACGGAGCGGACGTAGTGATGGGGCTTCGTATTCAATTGGAGCGTCAACAGGCAGGCAACTTCCCGTCTTTGAACGAATATGCTGAATTTTACGGCGTAAACGGTAAGCTGTTGTCCTTGGCTGCGCCCAATGCAATTATTATGCACCCTGGTCCAGTAAACCGCGGTGTGGAATTGACGGGCAAGGTAATCGACCACGAGCAAAGCCGTATCGAAGAACAAGTATTTTCGGGTATTGCCGTACGTATGGCGGCATTGAAACTTTTGAACGATTATAGAGAATATTGTAAAAATGGAGGAGAACAAAAATGATTGGAAATGAGCAAAAAAACAGCATCGTTATTCGTGGCGGTAAAGTAGTTTTGGAAAACTCGGTAGAGGAGAAGGATATTCTCATCGAAAACGGTAAAATTGCGGAAATTTCCGATAAAATTGCCGTAGACGGCGCGCAAGTAATTGACGCCAACGGCTTGCACGTTTTCCCTGGTTTAATTGATATGCACGTACATCTCCGCGAACCTGGTTACGAATATAAAGAAGATATTGAAAGCGGTACGAAAGCGGCGGTAAAGGGCGGTTTCACGCAGGTATGCTGTATGCCCAACACCTATCCTATCATGGATAACAAAGTGGTGGTAAGTTACGTTAAAAACAGAGCGAAAGAAGTGGGTTATTGCAAAGTGCATCCCATTGGCGCTATTACGAAAGGGGAAAAGGGTGAACAGCTTGCTGAAATTGGCGAAATGAAAAAGGCGGGTGCGGTAGCCATTTCCGACGACGGCGTTTCCGTTTCCAATTCCCGATTAATGTATTTGGCAATGGAATACGCAAGCGGTTTCAATATCACTTGTCTTTGCCATTGTGAAGATAAAACGTTGGTAGACGGCGGAGTTTGTAACGAGGGGTTAAGCTCGACGATTGCGGGCTTGAAGGGTATTCCTCGTTCGGCGGAAGATATTATGATAGCGAGAGATATTGCGCTTGCGGAGAGCTTGGACGTACCCGTGCATATTTGTCACGTATCGACGCATAGCGGCGTACGCCTTATCCGAGACGCAAAGAAAGCTGGGGTAAAGGTAACGGCGGAAACGTGTCCGCACTATTATGCGGTTACGGACGAAATTATTAAGACGTTCGACACCAACACCAAGGTAAACCCTCCTATCCGCGAAGACGTTGACAGACAGGCTATTTTGGCGGGTTTAAAGGACGGTACGCTTGATTGTATCGTAACCGACCACGCGCCTCATCACGTAAACGACAAGAACGTGGAATATAATTTAGCGGCGTTTGGTATCAGCGGCATTGAAACGTCGTTTGGGTTTGCCATCACGTATTTATATAAAACGGGCGTATTGACGCTTACGGAAATTGCGAACAAAATGTCTGCGGCGCCTGCGAAAATTTTAGGGTTAGACGGTGGTAAAATTGCGGTTGGCGGCGTTGCGGATTTAATGCTTGCGAACTTAGACGAAACGTGGGTAGTAGACCCTGAAAAATTTGTCAGCAAGGGCAAGAACAATCCGTTTGGCGGATATGTATTGAACGGCGTGGTGAAGTATACCCTCGTTGACGGCATTATCAAATATCAAGAGTAAAAACGTATATACGAGGTAAGCGTTTCGGCAACGTGCCGGCAACGTGCCGGCAACGTGCCGTTGCATCCAGCAAGCGTTCCGCTTGACCTTGTATTTAAAACGGGTTAGTTGAGGATTGAACATCGACGGTTTACAGTTACCGTTCGTTGAACAGTAAGAGGTCAAGGGGCATTGTCCCTTGCGGAGTGCAGAGGCAGAGCCTCGCCTGGGTATGGGCAAGAGCCCATAAGAATTTACGGACCCATATAAGCAAGCTTTGCTTGCGCAAGCGCAACGTGCCGTTGCATCCAGTTTTTAAAACGAGTCAGTTTGGGATTGAACGGAAAGGCTATCCCGATACCGTTCGTTGGTGCGTGGGAAGCGTGCCGTTGCATCCAGCTTTTGAAACAAGTTGGTTGATAATTGAGAGGTAACGCTTTGCAGTTACAGCTCGGTGACTAACACTAACAATAGATAAAACAACAAAAAAACCAGAATCCATAAAGGAGCAAACAATATGATTACGGATAGACTTATTGAAGGCATTATCGCAATGCAAAACCCCACCTGCGTTGGGTTGGATACACTGTTCGATTATCTTCCCGATGCAATGAAAGAAGGCGTAACCACTTTCGACGGCGTTGCGGAACGTGTTTTCGAATTTAATAAAAAGCTTATCGACAACGTATACGATATCGTACCCTCGGTAAAGGTGCAAATTGCATATTACGAAATGTACGGCGTGGCAGGTATGAAAGCGTATGAAGAAACGTTAAAATACGCAGCGGAGAAGGGATTAGTCGTTATTGCGGACGCAAAGCGTAACGATATCGGCTCGACGGCGGCTTGCTATGCAAAGACGTTTTTGGGCGAAACGTCGGTTGGCGCAAACGCATTGAAAGCATTTCCTTCCGATTACGTCACCGTAAACGGCTATCTCGGCTCGGACGGGATTTTGCCTTTCGTGGAAGAATGTGAAAAACGCGACAAAGGTATTTTCGTTTTGGTAAAAACTTCTAACCCTTCTGGCGCGGAAATTCAAAATATGGTTTTGGATAACGGAATGCCTATGTACGAATACGTAGGTGGTTTGGTAGAAAAATGGGGGGAAAGCACCATTGGTAAATACGGCTATTCGGCAGTGGGCGCAGTGGTTGGCGCAACTCATCCCACGGAAGCGGCTCGCCTTCGTGAAGTGCTTCCGCATACCTTCTTCCTTATCCCTGGTTACGGCGCACAGGGCGGCAACGCGGAAATGTTAAAAAGCTGCTTTGGCGCAAACGGTCTTGGCGGCGTAGTAAACAACTCCCGTGGGATTTTGTGCGCGTATAAAAAGAATGGCGGCACCTATTATGAAGCGGCGCGCGCAGCTTGTATCGCTATGCAAAAGGACTTGTCTTCCGTTATCGGCAAGATGGGAAAATAAAAGGAAAAGACAATGAAAGATTATATTGCGACAATCGTTAAAAATCAACCCGTTGCAGACAATATTTACGAAGTAACGTTTGCATTAAACGAAGAACCTTCGGTGCGTTGCGGACAGTTTGGGGATATTGCCATCGGCGGTACGCATTTATTGCGCCGTCCCATTGCCATTTGCAAAACGGAAGGCAAAGAAGTGACCTTTTGTTATCAATTACGCGGCGAAGGCACGCAGGAACTTAAACGTATGGAAGCGGGTACGAAATTAAACGTACTCATGCCCCTTGGCAACGGTTTCTTCGTAGAAGAAAACGAAAAGAAAGTGGCGTTGGTAGGCGGCGGCGTAGGGGTTTTCCCCTTAATTTCCGTGTTGCGCGCTTACGGCGGCGAAAAGGAAATTTCCGCGTATATCGGTTATAGAAACAAGGGCGCGGTTTGCGGCGTGGAAGAATTTGCAAAAGCGCAAAAATTCATTGCCGTAACGGACGACGGAAGCTATGGCAAGCAAATGAACGCTGTACAGGCGTTTGAAGAGGACGTAAAAGCAGGCAACGTGCCCGACGTGGTATTGGCGTGCGGTCCTACGCCCATGCTTCGCGCGTTAAAGAGCGTTGTGGAGCGTGAAAATCTCGCTTGCTACGTTTCTTTGGAAGAAAGAATGGGTTGCGGAATCGGTGCGTGCTTGGTGTGCGTATGCGATTTAACCAACGGACAAAGAGCGAGGGTTTGCAAGGACGGCCCCGTCTTTAACGTCAAAGACGTTACGCTTTAATAGAGGGAAAAAGTATGGCAAATTTATCGGTTAATTTGTGTGGCGTAAGCCTTAAAAACCCCGTTATCGGCGCAAGCGGTACGGTGGGTTTCGGTAGAGAATTTAACGAATTGTACGACATTGGCAAAATTGGCGGCATTTCCACCAAAGGTATGACGCTCGACCCTCGTTTGGGAAATCCCGTACCTCGTATTGCGGAATCCCGCGGGACTATTTTAAACGCCGTAGGCTTGCAAAATCCTGGCGTTGAACATTTCATTGAACACGACCTCGAATGGCTTAAATCGACGGGCGTTTGTATCATTGCCAACGTAGCAGGCAAAACTTTGGACGATTACGCTAAAATTTGCGCGCGCTTGGACGGCTTGGTGGATATGATTGAATTAAACATTTCCTGTCCCAACGTAAAAAGCGGCGGTATGGCATTTGGTATTAAGCCCGAAACGGTGGAAGAAGTGACGAGATACGCAAAGAGCGGTTTGACGAAAACGCCGCTTATCGTAAAGCTTTCGCCCAACGTAGAAAGTATTGCGGAAAACGCTAAAGCGGCGGAGCGCGGCGGTGCGGATTGCATTTCGCTTATCAATACCTTGACGGGTATGGCAATTGACATTGAACGCCGTAAGCCTATCATTGCCAACAATACGGGCGGCGTATCGGGCGCAGGTATTAAGCCCATTGCAGTGCGTATGGTATACGAAGCGTCGCAGGCGGTTAATATCCCCGTAATCGGTATGGGCGGTATCACGTGTGCGGAAGACGCCATTGAATTTTTAATGGCAGGCGCAACGGCGGTGCAGGTAGGTACGGCAAACTTCACCGACCCTTATGCAATGCCAAAGATTATCGACGGATTAAACGCATGGTGCGATAAGCACGGCGTAGCAAACGTATCCGATTTGACGGGCAGTTTGCAACTCAATCAAAGATAATCCCCCAAAAATAAAGGCAAAGACCAATAAAGGAAAAATAAACACCCAAAAAAGGAGAGTATTATGCAATATACGTACAAAGAAGAATTTATTCGTTTCATGGTAGACAACGGCGTGTTGCGCTTTGGCGAATTTACCTTGAAAAGCGGTAGAATTGCACCCTATTTTATCAATACGGGCAATTATAAAACGGGCAAACAGCTTGCAAAGCTCGGCGAATATTATGCGGCGTGCATCGCAGGGAATAACTTGGAAGCGGAAACGCTTGTAGGCCCTGCGTACAAAGGAATTCCGCTTTCCGTAACGACGGCAATTGCGCTGTACAACGGCTATGGCAAGGAACTTAATTATTGCTTCGATAGAAAGGAAGTAAAGGACCACGGCGAAGGCGGTTTGTTTGTAGGCAAACAGCTTGTAGACGGCGAAAAAGTAATCATTATCGAGGACGTAATGACCAGCGGTAAGGCGCTTCGTGAAATTTTACCCAAATTGGAAGCGGCGGCAAACGTGGAAGTGGTAGGTATGATTATTTCCGTTGACCGTATGGAAAAAGCCCTCAACAGCGAACTTTCGGCTGTGAAGGAAGCGAAAAAGGAATTTGGTATCGACGTATATTCGGTGGTGACGATGGACGACATTATCGCGGCAATCGAAAAGGGGGTTATCGCGGGCAAGGAACATTTGCCTGCAATGTATAAATACCGCGAAACGTACGGCGCGAATTAACCTTTACGCCATTTCGGCAAAGGCAAAATTTTAACAATTTTTCGTTCGGAAAAGGCAGGTGCGGTCTTATGTTCCGCTTCGCTTTTTCCCACGTAAATTAAAGAAATAGCCATCATAAAGAAAACGGCAACGGCAAACAAAGTAAGCTTTTTCATACGAACAGTATGCGGAAAAGCCGCGCGGATTATACCGTTTTTCAACGATGGGAGAAAAAGAAAAAAGTAAGGCAAAATTTAGGAGTAGAACACAATGAAAAACATTATTTTGACAGGGGATAGACCTACGGGAAAATTGCATATCGGACATTACGTAGGTTCTCTCAAACGCCGTGTAGAGCTTCAAAATAGCGGCAAATTTGACAAAATCTATATCATGATTGCAGACGCGCAGGCATTGACGGACAATTTCGACAATCCCGATAAAGTGCGCGCAAACATTACGGAAGTTGCGTTGGATTATCTTGCGTGCGGTCTTGACCCTGCAAAATCGACCATCTTCATTCAATCGCACGTAGCGGAATTGACCGAGCTTACATTCTATTATATGAACCTTGTAACGTTGGCGCGTTTGGAACGCAACCCGACGGTAAAGACGGAATTGAAGCAAAAGAATTTCGGCGCGTCTATTCCCATGGGCTTTTTGACTTATCCCGTATCCCAAACGGCAGATATTACGGCATTCAAGGCAAATACGGTCCCCGTTGGCGAGGACCAGCTTCCCATGCTTGAACAAGCGAGAGAAATTGTAAGAAGCTTCAACGGCTTGTACGGTGAAACGCTTGTCGAACCCAAAGCGGTGCTTCCCGACAACAAATCCTGCTTGCGCTTGCCTGGTACGGACGGTATGGCGAAAATGAGTAAATCGCTTGGCAATTGTATTTATTTGTCCGATTCGGCTGACGAAATCAAACGCAAAGTTATGGGTATGTACACCGATCCCAACCACATCAAAGTGACCGATCCCGGCGACACGAAAAACAACCCTACCTTTATTTATTTGGACGCGTTTGCAACCGAAGAACATTTCCAAAAATACTTGCCCGAATACGCGAATTTGGACGAATTGAAAGCGCATTATGAACGCGGCGGTTTAGGGGATATGAAGGTAAAGAAATTGCTCAACGCCGTTATGCAAGAAACGCTGGAGCCCATTCGTTTGCGCAGAGAAGAGCTTGCAAAGGATATTCCTGCTATTTGGGATATGTTATATAAAGGAAGCGAAGAAGCGAGAAGAGTGGCGGCGGAAACGCTTGGCGAAATGAAAAAAGCAATGAAAATTGATTATTTCGCAGATAGACAATAACGTTTAAACATAAATAAAAAAAAGGGGGAGCTTCGGCTTCCCTTTTTTTATGGTATATACACTTAAAAAAACGCAAACAAAAAAGCCGAGACGTGTGCCTCGGCTTTTTATAAACGCGCTATGATTAGTTGTTGATGATGTCCTTGTAAGCTTTACCGAACTTCATAACGGGCTTCTTGCATGCAGGAATGGTAACGGGAGCTTTCGTTTGAGGGTTGATACCTTGTTTAGCTGCAACTTCTTTTACTTCGAAAGTACCGAAGCCAACAAGCTGAACTTTGTCACCTGCTTTCAACGCGTCCGTAACGGATGCGATAAATGCATCGTATGCAAGAGTTGCTTCTTTCTGCGTGAAACCTGCTTTGTCTGCCATTGCTTTA
>JAZOVQ010000089.1:0-10767 GCA_045658805.1 Candidatus Scatosoma sp. | reverse complement strand
TAACTTTTAAATATTTTTTGTCGGATTCAACTTTTTTAATACGCTTTCTTATTTAGATAACGCTTTATTTCAACAATTAAAAGCAGGGCCAACAAACCCTGCTTTTAATTGTTTATTATCATTTTGATTTATACACAACCTAACGGAAAGATACCCGTCTTTCCACCTATTCGATACCCGTCAACCCCTGCCTTTTTACCACTCCCTTCCTCCACTACGCCTTCTAACATTGAAGCCAAAATTTTTGAAGCATTTTCGCTAATTGTGCGGCTTTGCAACTCCGCTTCGTTGCGTTTTAAAACGTAGCCGTCCTCCGCGTATATTCGGCGAACAAGCCGAGGAGTATAATAATAACCGCCATTGACAGCCGAAGCGGTTGCGCAGGCAAGCTGAATACCTGAAACAGCTATCGTTTGACCGAAACCGATACGCGCAAGGTCGCACCCACGCACGGCGTTTTGCGGCATTAATAAGCCGTACGCTTCACCGCCATAATCTATGCCCGTTCGCTGTCCAAACCCAAACGCCGACAAATATTGATAAAAGGTTTCTTTGCCAAGCGACATGGCAATATCCGTAAAGCAGGGATTGCAACTGTTGTTTAACGCTTCCGCTAACGTTTGGTTGGAATGTTTGCCGTTGGCGTGATTACTCCAACATTTAACCGTTGTACCGTCTACCGCACGCGTCCGAGAACTGGAAAACACGTGATTGGTAGAAAACGCCTTGCTATTCCCCTGTAAATGCTCCTCAATATTGATTGCCGAAGTGATAATTTTGAAGGTGGAACCAGGCTCGTAAATATCACAAACCAATCTATTTCTCGACTGCGTGTTTAACAATTGCGTATCATTTCTTGGAATATCGTTTAAATTATACGACGGATAATTGGCAAGCGCCAACACCTCAAAGGTATCGACGTCTAAAACGATACATTCTGCCGATTGTGGAGTGTATTCCGCTGAAATTTTTTCTAACGCGCTCTCGGCAATTTCTTGAATGCCATAATCAATTGTCAGCTCGATATTATACCCATTTGTGGCAGGCAGGTACGCGGCGACGCTGTTTTTTATCTCTATCCCGACCAAGTCTGTTTCGTATAAAAGTTCGCCGTTTTTCCCTGCGAGATATTCGTCGTAATACTTCTCGATACCGCAAAGCCCCGTATTGTCCGACGAGGTAAAACCCAGCACTTGACACAACGCGTCGGATTTTGGATATTGGCGCACGTTATCACGGGAATAATAAACCCCTTGCAAGGGCAAAGCAGATAAGGCTTCCACATAGCTTTTATCCACTTTTTTGGCAATGGTTACTTCCGAGGCTTTTTTCTTCGTCAATTTCTCATACACCGTCGAAGAAGATATCCCCAAAGTTTGCCCAAGCAATGCCGAGGTTGCATTTTTGTCCGAAATTGCGTTGGAACGAGCAAATACCGTATACGCCGTTGTATTTTCCGCAAGCACAACGCCGTTTCTATCCACAATTTTACCGCGCTCCGCTACAATGGGAATTTCCCTCGTCCATTGGTCAAGCGCACGATAATTTAGCTCCTCACTCCAAAATACCTGCACGTACAAAAAACGTGCGCATAAAAACAAAAAAAGAAAGGTTATCGCCAAGGTGATGGCAAATAACCTCTTTCGTAAAATCGATACCGAATATTCTTTATTGGACCGTTTAATAATTGTTCTCCTAACTACTTATTGCGCTAATTGCACCATACCTTTCGATTCGGCATACTGCATAATGGTTTCGTCGGATTGCGCTTCTTGGATACGACGTTGAATTTCTTCGTTCTTTTCCATAAGCTGTTCTTTCTTTTGTTCCAAATTTCTAATTTTGATATTCTTTTGTTGAATAATTTGCGTGTTTACACAAATCAAAGAAATCATAGCAACGATAACCAATGTGAAAATTGCCATAAGAACTTTTGCAAACGGCGTCAAGCCATAACGTTCTTCCGCAATGGCAACGGGTTTTATGGTTGCAACAGGCGCAACCATCGTAGGCGCATACGCGCTTTCTTGACGGAAGCCTTGCATATTTTCAAATTTTTCCGCGGTGAAAATAGACGCAACGCTACGCGTGGACGAAACTGCCGTTTCGCTTGCCATAGGCGCTTCTTCTACGGAAGGATATGCGGACTGGTTGTTATAAGTTTCCTCGGCAAATTGATCAGCCTCGGCATTTTGCAATTTACGATAACGTTCTCTAATCATTGCATTGTGCTGTTCCGCTAAACCCGCATCATAGGTTTGGGTAGCTGTTCTTTCGCGTAACATTTCCATTTTCCACTCCTCCGTATTTTCCGTTTTTCCTCTGCGATTTCCGTTCCCTTATCTTTGCCTACTTACAATTTTTCGGCTATTCTGAGCTTTGCGCATTTGCTTCTTGAGTTAAACGCCAGCTCCTCTTCGCTTGCCGTAATCGGCTTGCGGTTAATAATCTTAATTTCTGGTTTCTTTCCGCATACGCATACGGGAAAGTTTCCAGGGCAGGTACAAGGCGATTCCATCTCCTTGAACGCTTCTTTTACAATTCTATCTTCCAAGGAATGGAAAGTGAGAATTGCAATTCTTCCGCCTTTTTTAAGTCTTCTTGTCAGCGACAGCACCAGCTCGCGCAGGCCGCCCAACTCGTCGTTTACTTCAATTCGCAACGCCTGAAAGCTTTTTCTTTCGCACGGCGCCCCAAACCGAAATTTTGCAGGGATACTGTTTTTGATAATTTCAGCAAATTCCCCCGACGTTTTTAAAGGCTGTTTCTCTCTATATTTCACGACGTTTCTCGCTATTTGTCTAGCAAACGTCTCTTCGCCGTACGTCTTTAATATCCTCGTCAAATCGTCCTCGGAATAGGTGTTGAGTACGATTTCCGCCGTCAAATACGCCGACGTGTTCATTCTCATATCCAACGGTGCGTCTGCCACTCGGTAAGTGAAACCTCTACCTTCATCGTCTATTTGATGAGAGGAAACCCCAAAATCTAACAACGCTCCGTCAATTTTATCTATCCCCGCTTGTGAGAATACGGTTGCAAAATCCTTGTAATTGGATTTATAAATTTCAAATCTACCTTCGAACTCTTTTAACCGTTCGGTTGCCGCCGCAATCGCTTCGTCGTCCAGGTCGGTGGCAATCAGCCTGCCGCTTGGAGAAGTTCGTTTTAATATCTCGTAGGAATGTCCGCCTCCCCCTACCGTACCGTCAAACCATACGCCACCATCTCGTAGCGCAAGTCCTTCCATACATTCTTCCGGCATAACGGGTTTGTGCGAAAATTCCAACATCTTTTAAATCCCCAATTTTTTAAGTTCCGTATCGTAATCGATACCTTCGATGTAATCGTAATATCTTTCAGCCGACCAAATCTCTAAACGCTTGCCGCGGCCAAGAGTAATTACGTCTTTCTCGATGCCTGCCATACGTTTCAGCATGGACGGAAGCACCACTCTGCCCTGCGCGTCTTCTTCCGCTGAGAAGATACTGCCGAATACCATCGCCGATGCTCTGCTGCCTTCGGAGATAGCTTCTTCGGAAATACTGCCGAGCATATCGTCGAGATCGTCGTCAGCCATTACGCAGATACATTTGTTCATACCTCTGAAAAAGCTGTACGTTCTCTTTCCGTCTTCCCCCGTCAGCTCCTTCTTAAACTTGGAGGGAATACGAATTCGGTTTTTGTCGTCAAGCTGATGCTCGAACATGCCTTTGAACATTCGGTCTTTCCTCCTTCGTTTTTTTAACCCCTTTTATGGGCTATTGAGTTATATGACTATATTATACAACCACTTTTAACCATTGTCAAGGGTTTTTAGCAAATTTTTTTAATTTTTTTGAAAAATTTTGGAATTTTTAACCACCAAATAACCACCGACGACCTTTTTCGCTTTTTTGACGATTTTTTGTCCATTTCAAAAACGAACGCATGTTCGCATTTTGAGCCTTTCGGAGGTAAAAAACGTTAAAACTCCCTCGTTTTTGCATATTGGACGTCATTTTTTGCGAACGTTTGTTTGTTTTATTTTTTTGTTCTTCTTGGTGAATTTTTGGGGGCAAAAATGGACGCTTTTCCCTATCTTTTGCAAATGGTGGTCGCTCATCCCAATTTTTTTTCGAAAATTCGTTTTTCACCCCTTTTTTGGGCGCATTTTTCGTGAGCGCATCCCGTAACCGTTTCACCGCGCCCGCATTGCCATCGTACACTTCACAATCGTAAAATTTTGCTATCTTTTCCCCTACATATATATAATGGGTGCATCCTAACACCACAGCGACGGGATTTTGTTTCGGTAAATGTTTTTCTAAATCAATCTTTTCCCATTCCCCTAGTTCAATTTCTCCTGCCAAGTGGTCACAGGGATACGCAACCACTTTTGCCTTTGGGTAACAATTTTGTGCTTCCGCACATAAACGTTTAAAGCGCTGACTGTTATAAGTTGCCCTGGTGGTCAATACCAACACGTTGCCGCCGCGTTTTGCCGCAACCCGCACCGCAGGCTCTACCCCGATAATGGGAAAAGAAAATTGTTTGCGAAGCTCGTCGATACAAACTGCCGTTGCAGTGTTGCACGCCAACACAGCCGCTTGCACCTTCAACCTCTTAAAACGTTTAAACGCACGAAAAACGTATCGACGGATTTTCCTCGGCGGCAGATTACCATACGGCGCGTTTTTATTGTCACCGTAATAATAAAATATTTCTTCAGGAAAGGCTTGAACGCAATCCGCAAGCAACGTAAGTCCCCCTATTCCGCTGTCAAAAAAGGCAATTCCGCCCTTTGGAACCCTCATTTATATTACCTCATAGAAAATTTTTCAAAAAAAATATCGTTTTTCGCGTTTTTTGCCCAAAAAATAGTTTACAATCATAAGAAATTATGTTAAAATAGTCTACGCATTGAAATGATTTAGAAAATTTGCAAGAAATAAGGAGAACATTATGCCTAATATTAAATCCGCTAAGAAAAGAGTTTTGGTTATCGACAAGAAGACCATGAGAAACAAAGCAATTAAATCTGCTCTTAAGACGCAGGTTAAGAAATTCCTCGCTGCAGTTGAAGCAGGTGACAAGGAAGCAGCTACGAAGCTTTTCCCCGAAACCGTTTCCGCTGTTGACGCTGCTGTTACGAAGGGCGTTATCCATAAGAACAACGCTAACAACAGAAAAGCTAAGCTTGCGAAGAAGCTTGCTTCTTTAAACTAATCTCTTTAGTATTTTCATATTATTAATATGAGGGTATGCCGATAGGTATACCCCTTTTTTCGTGCTTTCTTATTTTTAAAGACCGCCTAACAAACAGCACTCCTCTTACCTATCCCCTCTCCATTTTAGGTAAACCGTTTTGAGCCTGCAAGGCGGTCTTCCTTATTTTATACGCGCGCGCGAAAAATATTTAAAAATTGTAACATGAAATAGTTGACATATTCACCATTTTTTCTTATAATAAATATCGTTAAAGTTTATTTTTGCTAAACTTTTCGTTTATTTTAAGCAAACAATAACAAAGATTGCTAAAACAAAGCAAAAAGTTTACTTTTACTAAACTTTATCCATAAAAATCCGTTTGGGAGGGCGCAAATGAATTTAGGCAAAAAGATAAAACAAATGCGAAATCAAAAAAGCTTAACGCAAGAAGAGCTTGCCGATCGCTGCGAACTGACTAAAGGATACATTTCTCAATTGGAAAACAACCTAAACAGCCCTTCTATTGCAACGCTCACCGATATTTTGGCGGCGCTTGGCAGTAATTTGGCTGAATTTTTCCAAGAAGAAACGGAAGAAAAAGTTGTTTTCTCGAAAAATGAATTTATCGAAAAGGATTCGGAAGGCATCCTGTTGCATTGGTTGATACCTAACGCACAAAAAAATATGATGGAGCCTATCTTAGTAGAATTGACGGAAGAAACCTCCACCCCCGGCGATATACCGCACGAAGGTGAAGAATTTGGGTACGTTTTGGAAGGTAAAATTGCCATCGTCCTTGGGAACAAGCATCACGTATGTAAAAAAGGCGAAGCTTTTTATTACCCCGCCAATAAACCGCATTCCATTTTGAATAAGGGCAAAGGAAAAGCAAAATTCCTATGGATATCCACTCCGCCCAATTTTTAAAAGATACATACCCTACATTATTATATATTATACTATAAATATCCTCGGCCTATCGGCCGCATAATTTTACGAAAGCATTTGGAGAATGGCTATGACGAAAAAGAATTCCCATCATATTATTGAGCTTATTGACGTTTGCAAAGAATTTGACGGTGTTTCCGTTGTTGAAAATATCAATTTTTACGTGCGTAAAGGTGAATTTGTCACCTTCCTCGGCCCGTCGGGTTGCGGTAAGACCACCACGTTGCGTATGATCGCCGGCTTCGAAATGCCGACGAGCGGTCAAATTTTATTGAACGGGGAAGACATTAGTCACCTCCCCCCCAACCGTCGTCCCGTAAACACCGTATTCCAAAAATACGCGCTTTTCCCCCACCTCAACGTTTTTGAAAACGTTGCGTTTGGGTTAAATTTGAAGCGCATAGAAACGACGGTCGTGGATAAAAAAGGCAACAAAAAGACCAAGCTTGAAAAATTACCTAAACAAGTAATTGCAGAAAAGGTAAGCAAGGCGTTGGAAATTGTTGACCTTGCAGGCTTTGAAAAACGTAGTATCTCCACGCTTTCGGGCGGACAGCAACAGCGTATTGCTATTGCGCGCGCTATCGTCAACGAACCCGAAATTTTGTTGTTGGACGAACCTCTTGGCGCACTCGACTTAAAAATGCGTAAAGAAATGCAATTGGAATTAAAGGCAATGCATAAACGTCTTGGCATTACCTTCATTTACGTTACGCACGACCAAGAAGAAGCGCTTACCATGTCGGATACTATTGTCGTTATGTCCGACGGTAGCATTCAGCAAATTGGCACGCCTGAAATGATTTATAACGAACCCAAAAACACTTTCGTTGCCGACTTTATCGGTGAAAGCAATATCTTTACGGGCGTTATGCCTAAAGATGGCCAAGTACGTTTTTGCGGTAAAGCATTCACCTGCTTGGATGGCGGTTTTGAAAAAGACGAGCCCGTTGACGTTGTCGTTCGTCCCGAAGACGTAAAAATTACCAGCGTGGAAGACGGCCTTTTAAAAGGCAAAGTCACCTCGGTTATCTTTAAAGGTATTCATTACCAAATTCTTGTACAATGCGGTAGATACGAAATTGAAATTCAAAGCACCACCACGCCGAAGGTCGGAGAAACGGTTGGGCTTGTGATTGAACCTGACGGTATCCACGTAATGAAAAAAGTATTTACCGTTAATAAATTCTCTGGGGTTATTACCAAACGCAACACGGTTGAGTTTGGCGACGGCGAATTTGAATGCGACGTTACGCAGTTGTATCCCGGGAGTTATTTGGACGAAGAAGGTTATCTTATTACCGCGAAAGGCGAAAAGCTTGATTTGACGGATACGGAAGTAAACGTAGAAGTTGGCTTACGCGATATCACGATGAGCGACAACCTCGACGAAGGCGGCGCGCAAGGCCATATCATTTCCCTTATTTATAAAAGTGAATATTATCGTTATATCGTTCGTACGGAGAACGAAGAAGACTACGTTCTCGCCTGCGAAGATTTGTGGAATGAAAACGACCTTGTCAGCTTGAGCATTCCCAAAGAAAAAATCCGCCTTACGTTAAAGGTTGCGGAGGGAACGAAATAATGACGAAAACCAAACATAAATTTCATTTTTCCCGAAAACTGCTGGCCATTCCTTACGGATTGTTCCTTGCGGTTTTCGTGGTGCTTCCCTTATTGATTATCCTCTATTACGCATTCACGGATGACAACGGGAGCTTCACGCTGGAATATATTAAAATTTTCTTTAACGAAAGCGGCGAAGGCGTGTTGGGCTTCTTTACGTCCTATAACTTTAAGACAATTATGCAAAGCTTGTTTATCTCTATTATGAGCACGCTGATTTGTCTTTTGATCGCATACCCCGTTGCATATATTATTGCAAAAAGCAAAATCCGCAATAAATCGGCTTTGTTGCTGTTGTTTGTTGTGCCTATGTGGGTTAATTTCGTGCTTCGTATCAACGCCTTAAAAGAACTGCTTGTATGGCTTGGTATTTACAACAAATCTCACGGCTGGAACGTTTTTAATACCATTTTAGGTATGGTTTACGATTTCTTGCCCTTTATGATTTTGCCTATTTATACCACTATTATTAAAATTGACAAGAGCTATTTGGAAGCGGCGCGCGACCTTGGCGCAACGGGAGCAAAAGCCTTTGTAAAGGTAACCTTGCCCCTTTCGAAAGAAGGCATTATGAGTGGTGTTTCGATGGTATTCTTGCCCTCGATGACCAACTACGTTGTATCCAACTATTTAACCTATCGAAACGTTAAAATTTTCGGCAAATTGATTGACGATTACTTCACGGGCGATTTGTGGCATGACGGTTCGTTAGTGGCACTCCTCTTGCTTACGTTCATGTTCCTCGCAACGTGGCTTACAGGTGGCTTTAAATCGGATGAAGAAACGGAAAGAAGGGGGGCATCGTTATGGTAAAAATTAGAACGATTGCCAAGTGGTTCTTCATTGGATTAGTGTTGTTTTTCATTTATTGCCCTATCGTTTTCTTGACGGTAAACAGTTTTAATGCAAGCGACAATATCCAAGAGCCTTGGGGCGGTTTTAGCTTAACCCATTATGAATATTTCTTGAACTTTGATAACGAGCCTATGCAAGTGGTTGCGCAAACCTTCCTTCTTGCTTTCGTCGTTGCATTCCTCTCTACCATTCTTGGTACCATTGGCGCAATTGGATTGTTCTATTCGAGAAAGCGTGTAAGCGCTACGCTTTCCGCTGCAAACCGTATCCCCGTTATTAACGCGGAAGTGGTTACCGCTATTTCCTTTGCATTGTTTGCGGCATTTTTCGGCATTGACAAATCGACGTATATTCCTTTGGTTATTGGGCAAATGATTCTTTGCACCCCTTTTGTCGTTTTGTCCGTTTTGCCTAAACTTCGCCAAATGGATAACAACCTTTACGAAGCGGCGCTCGACCTCGGCGCAAGCCCCAGACGCGCTTTGTTCTCGGTTATTATTCCGCAAATTTTACCTGGGATTATCGCAGGTTTCCTGCTTTCCGTTACCTTATCCCTGGACGATTACGTTATCGCGGCGTATACAAAGCCCGATTCGTTTATGACGATTAGCACGCACATTTACGGCTTGGATAAAAACAACGTTGTCGGCCCGCAAATTAAAGCGGCGTATTGGGCGTTTACCGCTATCATTTTCTTCGCTATTGTTATCGTAGTGGCGGTGGCTAACGTTGTGTCTTATAAAAACGTAAGGAGCAAAAAGAAATGAAAAAACGTATCTCCTCACTCCTGAGTATTTTAATCGCACTCTCCTCTTGTACGTTCACAGCTTGCCAAGAAGAAAGCGGACCTGTAAATAACGGCGATACGCTTACCCTTACCGTGGCAAGTTGGGATGAATATATCGACGAAGGCGGCAGTTTTTACGAAGATGAAGAAACGGAAAAATTCCGCGCCTGGTTCCAAGACTTGTATGGTGTTGACTTAACGACCAGCCAACCTATCTACGAAGAATTTGAAGCTTGGTATTTCAATGAAACCGGCAAAGAAATTTCGGTAGAATATATTCCCCTGCAAGACAATGAAACAATGTATAATAAGATTAAAATGGGCGATTCTTACGACCTTTTGTGCCCTTCCGAATATATGATGATGAAGCTTCAAGCGGAAGGACTGTTGCAGGAATATCCTGATTCTTTCTTCGATACTACTAACGAAGAGAATTATTATGCGCGCAATCTCTCCCCCTATATCAAGCAAGTGTTTGACGACGGCAATTGGACCAAATATATTGCTGGTTACATGTGGGGTTCGACGGGGTTTGTGTATAACACGGATATTATTCAACCCAATAGCGTTATGGAAAGTTGGAGTGCACTCACTTCCGAAGCTTGTAACTGGACAATTACGGCGAAAGATAACGCAAGAGATTCCTATTTTGCTGGGCTTGGCTTATATTATGAAAACGAATTGCTTGCCTTGAAAGCCAATTATGAAAGCGGCAAAATTACTTACGAAGAATATCGCACCGAGCTTGAAAACAAAATGAATGATACTTCCGATTCCACCATACAAGGTGTGAAAAAGAAGTTAGAAGCTATGCGAGGCAACCTGTACGGTTTGGAAACGGACGAAGGTAAGATGGACGTAGCTATGGGCAGAATTGGCGCGTCCTATCAATGGAGCGGTGATGCCGTTGCCATTTTAGATAAGGCTGGCAAAGGCGTAAACCTGGAATATTCCATTCCACAAGCGGCTTCCAACCTCTGGTTTGACGGCTGGACAATGATGAAGCACGTTGATAGCGAAACCGCCAAAGCGGCTATGATGTTTATCAATTATCTCTCTCGTCCCGAAAACGCAATTCGCAATATGTATTACATTGGTTATACCAGCTGTATCGCAGGCGAGGACGTATATAACTACGTCGCCGACCAATACAGCGCAGCGGAAACAGATACCAACGTTACGGAATATTCCCTCGATTACTTCTTCGGCGAAGGTCACCGCTTAATTGTACCCATCGAAGCAACGAAAACTCAGCTTCTTGCGCAGTATCCCGACGAAAAGACCAAAGACCGACTTGTCGTTATGCGTTATTTTAACAAAGAAGTGAAGGAAAAAGAAAACCGTATGGGGAAAAAAATTAA
>JAZOVQ010000088.1:0-34396 GCA_045658805.1 Candidatus Scatosoma sp. | reverse complement strand
AAAATTATTAGGAGGAACTATAAACCATTATGAGAGTTCTGAAGAAAAAATTTTTAAATGCTTTGATGGCGGTATTGATGTTGTTCAGCTTTGTTTTTGCAGGCATGGGTATGCAAATTGCTGCAAAAGTAACGGCGGATTCTGCATTGGAAAATCAATTTACCAACGACGGCCAATTTACGGTAAGCCAGTACGGCAATAACATGTTGGATTATGTTGATGGGATTGCTGGTGCGGATGGCGCAGTGTTGCAGGTGTCCGTAAACGGCACAGGCTCTGCGTACATAGTATTTAACGCGCCGCAGGTTAAAGCAAGTGCGATAGAAAGCATCGTTGTCAGAATTTACTCGCCCGAATACGGCGTTTCGGACAGCTTTAGAGCATCCAATGCCGATTTGTCGGCTGGGTGGCTTATGAACACCGCATACGATATGTCGTCTTGGTGTGAGGTAACATTGCCTCAAAATGTAATTACGCAAATGACGGATGCTAATGGTTACTTGTCCTCGCAAGTGGCTTTTGGTGTGCGTGTACACGGTACGGCTAGTGTATATTATATTGACAGCATTGCGATAAACTTGGTAAAAGATTGGAGCGTAGAGTTTACCAATAACGGTCAGTTTGTGGTAAGCAATTATACAGGCGACACGGTAAATTATCCGTATAGCATTATTAACGGCGCTACGGCAGGCTTGCCCGCAGGCTACACTGGTGCGGTGGCAAAGATTGGGAGCCTTGTAAACGGCGGCGCTGCTTATATCAACGTAGACTTTACGGCAGCGGCAATTCCTGCAGCGAACGTAGAAAGCGTTATTGCAAGAGTATATTCTCCCGATTATACCACGGCGGACCAATTGAGAATTAACAACGTCGGCGGTCTTATTGAGGTTGCTGATCTTTCCGTTTGGTGTGACGTTGCATTGCCTATCGCAAGCATTACGGGGACGGACGGCAATTTGGGTTCGTTTGCATTCGGTTTGCGCGACAAGGGTACGGTTTCCGATTATTTCTATATCGATAGCATTATCGTAACCATGCTACCTGAACCTGAAATTATTCCCGTAACGTTTAGCAATATCAATTCTGGTTGGAATGATAACACCGACATTCTCGCCAATGGTATGCGCTATACCGTATTGCATTTGAGCGGTTTGACGACGAGCGGTTATTATACGCAAGGGGACGATTGGTCGGATATGAAGGCAAAAGCAACCATTAACGGTGAAGCATCCTATTTCGACTTCTGTCCTGCATCCTTCATTGCAGGGCCTAACGCTCCGGCGGATTTCATTATCATGTATTCGGCAACGGCTCCTACGACGGGTGACGTATTTGTTATCCCTGCAGGCACCACCTTTAAGGTAGGCGGCGACGATATCAATATTTATCAATTGACCAATGAAATTCGCTTTACCTACAATGGTACGGCATGGGTAGAACCCGTTAGCGCAAGCTATTACGTTTACGAATCTACCTCTCCTGAAATTTTGCATACCTATAAAGCAGTGCAAAATCTTGATGGTACGTTCACGTACGTTTTGCCCGAATTTACGGCGGAAAACAAAGTTCTTTTCGGTTACGTTTTGAATTTGACGGTAGACAACGAATTAACGCAAACCTTCCTTCCTGCAGGCGAATATACGACGACGGCAACGGATTGTATCTTTATTGCGCTTTGGGGCGAATTTAATACGGTAGACGGTGCGTCTATCCGTATCGCAAGCGCGGAAACGAGTGGTATCCGTTGGACGACAACCATTGACACTGAAGGCTTTGGGAATATTACCTACTGGGCAAAAGCATATACCTTCGGTACGGAACTTTCCGCTGAAGGCTTTGCTGAAAACTTTGACATTGTAGCAAACACTTGGAAGGTGGAAAGCAGCACCTATACGGGCGTTTTGACGGATATCAATTCCAGCTATTATGAAAAGGCGTTTACGGCGCGCGGTTACGTAGACGTTACGTATGCAAACGGCGCAACGAAGAGAATTTACGCGCAAGCAGACGATACGACGAGATCGATTAAGCAGGTTGCAGAGCTTGCAATTGCTTCGGGTGATTATTCTGGCACGCAACTTTCCATTCTTCAAAAAATTGCAGGTGTTTAATTACGAGGTGTAAAATGAAAGAAAAAATGCCTTATGAAACGCCCGATATTCTCGTGTTTGCGTTGAAACGTTCCGAGGATATCATTACGTCTTCCATTGTTGATAACGACGGCGATTACAACGATTGGGAAACCGGTGGAGACGCATGGTAAAAGAGGTGCGAAAATGAAAAGAAAAATGATGAAAAGAATTGCAGTAAGCGCTTTGGGTTTAGCCATTGCTTTGCCTGGGATGGGTATAACGGAATGGAAAAACGCTAGCGCTGCTAGCAACAATTATGTATTGAGAGATTATTCTCAATATGCCGACAGTGCCAACTTTATGGTCGGTGGTTATTTTGCTCCCGATTTAACGAACGCGGCGGAAGTGGACACCTTGCTGAACTCTGGCTTGGATTTCATTTGCTTGAACGGTAACAATACGACGACGAACTGGTCGGGGCTTGCGCAAGTTTTTGACAATTTCGACCAAAACGGCATGAACATTATGCTGGATGCTAACAAGGGTGCAAACCCTGATGCATACGGCTATTGGATGGAGGCGCTTGGACAATACGTAAGCGGTTGGAATCGCAATTGCGTTATCGGTACGGACATTTGGGACGAACCTATCAATACGGCGCAAATCGACCAAATTGCAAGTTATATTACCGCGTTTGAAGGAGCGTTTGCAGGTAAGAAATTCTTTGCAAACTTAATGCCTAACTATTATTGGTCGGAAACCTTCACGACGGATTATGCCGCATACGTAGAATATTACGCTGATACCGTTTTGGATAATTTAACGGGTCCGAAAATGCTCTCGGTAGACAGTTATCCTTTGCGGCGCGAATATCAAGGCACGGCAACGTACATAACGACGTCGTTTTTGTCCGACTTGGCTACGACGGCAATTATTGCAAAGCAACATGGTGCGGACGTAAGCTATTATGCGCAAGCGATGAACCCTGCGCAACAAAAAATCAATAAACCCAGCTATCGTAATTTGGAAGGGCAAGCGGACATTGATATGCAATATAGCATGTTTATGGCGTTTGGAGCAAAGCAAATTATCAACTTCTGTTACGAAACGCCTGATTATAGCGGCGATGAAGCATTCTTGTCGGAAGCGATGGTAAGGGCGGACGGTACGCCTACCGACAATTATTATTACGTGAAAAACGCCATTTCGAAAATTGACGCAATGGACGAAGCGTATATGAACTTCGATTGGAACGGCGTAATCATTGCCAAGGGGGCGAGATACGATAGATTTGCTTCGAGAAACAACAATGGTAAAGATTGCTACGCGCAATTGACGAACGGATTTTTCGCCAATGAAATTGCGTATGCAAACAATTATTCCGCAGCGCAAAAAGCAAACTTGACGAACAACAATTTGGTATCTGTAAATTCCTCGGAAACCACGTTTGTCGGTTGTTTTGAAGACGATATGGGCTACAACGGCTATTATCTTGCAAATGCAAACGATTCGACGAGAAGTAACACTTCTACCGTTGCAATGACGTTCGATACGAATACGCACAAAGTACGCGTTTACAGCGGTACGAGTTATCAAGACGTAATGCTTACCAACAATACGTTAAATCTTACGATGGCTTCGGGCGAAGGCGTGTTTGTCGTACCTTATAAAACGGAAGAAGGTTGTGCAATCACGTTAAACGTAAACGGCGCAACGGAAGAAACGTTTGTATCCGTAGGCGGCAGCTTCACGATGCCTGAAAGAACGGTAGCCGGCGAAATGTTCCTCGGTTGGGAATATAACGGCAACGTATATCCTGCCGGGTATACCTTGAACAGCATTATTAGCGACGTAGCTTTAACGGCGGTAACGTTGGATATGGAAATGGTTGTCGGTGCTTCGGTAAGAATTGACAACGCGCACGAAAATTCTATTAGATGGACAGCGGAATTAAATAAAAATTCCTTGACCGCATTGGAAAACTTGGTTGGTGAAAGCAACGTAAGCTATGGTATTACGGTGGTTTCTCCCGTCAAAGAAGGCTCGTTGACCATTACCATTCCTAAAAACAAATTTGGTTCAAGAGGGGCTGCATGGACGCTTTCGGGCGTACTTGCCAAAGTACCTGAAGATATGCTGAACGCAAACTTTGAAGGCAGGGCTTTCGTTAAAGTTTCGTATGCGGACGGCTCGCAAAAGAAAATTTATGCAAGCGGCAACGATAACTTGCGCTCTATTGCGTACGTAGCGCATTGCGCGTACAACGATCCCAACGGCAATTACAGCGCAGCGCAAATGGAACGTTTGAGAATTTTGTCCTTGCCTTACGTAAACGAAACGGATAACAACGGTTCGCTTAACGATTGGATCGGCGGCCTCGACAAAGACAATTTAGGGTCTTTGGAAGATTGGTTGCTTAGAGTAGGTTAATACACACGACACTCTTTCGGCTTCGGCCGTTAGAGTGTTGCAACTCTAATTTTTTTAAGGAGTAAAAAGATGAGTAAAGTTTCAAAAAAAATTGCGATTAGCTTGTTGTCTGCGGCATCGGCATTTTGCTTGATTGCAGGCGGTGTAAAGGCGAACGCAACTGCGGCGAAAGCGGACGGCGCAAGCTTGGAAAACGAATTCACCAACGGCGGACAGTTCACCGTTAGTCCGTATAGCGGCGTTATGTTTGAATACGTGGACGGCGCAAGCGAAGCAGGTTTGCCTGCTGGTTACACGGGCGCAGTTTTAAAGGTGGCAGACAACGGCGCGGCGTATTTCGACGTCAATTTTACTGCGGCGCAAATTAATGCGTTGATGGTGGAAAGCGTTATTATAAGAGTGTATTCTCCCGATTATTCGTCGGCGGATGAATTTAGAATTAACAACGGTGCTGGTTCGGTTGGCGGCGCAGGCGCAAACGATATGTCTACCTGGTGTGATATTTCTTTGCCTGTCAATTTGTTGACGGACGCCAATGGCTATTTGGGCACGGCAACGCTTGGTTTGCGTGATAAGGGTACCATTTCTCCGTATTTCTACGTGGATAGTATTACCGTCAAGATGAAGGAATTGGAAACGACGAAGATAACTTTCGCAGGTGCGCATTCCGCTTGGAATCATTATTTGCATGGCGAGGAATATTGTACCATTCTCCAATTTGACGGCGGTATTGGCGTTGGTTCGCTCGATGCGAATTATAGTAATATTTACGCAAACATGACGCTTGACGGACAGCCTGTCAATGCAAGCGACGTATCCTTCATTTGCCGTGCATGGCTGGACGGGCAGGGGGATAGTATCCTTATGAAATGGAAAACCAATCCTGCGGAAGGGGCGGTATTGAAAATTGCTGCAGGCGCGATGTTTACAAACGGTAGCGTGGATGCCAACACTTACGAAATTTCGCAAGACCTCTATCTTCAATTTATCGGCGGAAAGTGGGAGGCATATACGCCTACTGGCAGTGAAACGCCCGTAGAAAACGTAAGCGTAACCTTTACGCATATCAATTCTTCTTGGAATGATAATACGGCTACGGTCGGTAACGGTATGCATTATACCGTATTGCATTTAGAAGGCTTGCTTTCCAGTGGTTATTTCACGCAAGGGGATGATTGGTCGGCAATGTATGCCAACGCAACGATAAACGGCGGTGCATCCTATTTCAATTTCTCTCCTGCATCCTACATTGCAGGTCCTAACGTTGAGGCAAACTTTATTATCTTGTTTACGGCAACGGCACCCACGGCAGGGGATGAATTTATCATTCCTGCAGGTACCACCTTCAAGGTAGGCGGCGAGGACACCAACGTTTACGAGCTTGCAAATGCTATTTGCTTAAAGTTTAACGGCACGGCTTGGGAAATTTTCAACCCCAACGCAGAGCCTCCCGTAGAACCTCCCGTGGACTCGGAGGATTCCGATTCCTCTGAAGATTCTGAAGAACCCGAAATTCCCGTGGAAAACGTTGCGGTAGACTTTACCAACGTAAACACGACGGTCAACAACTGGTTCTATGAAAATTATTATTGTACGTTCTTGCACTTTGGCGGCGGTATTAGCGGCAACGGTAGCTTGGACGGCGATTACAGCGATTTGCTTTCGCAAATGACTATGAACGGAGAAGCGGTAGATACCGACAATTTCTCCTTTATTTGCCCTAACTGGGTAGGTGCAACTGACGGTCTTATCTTCCGTTTTGTAACCAATCCCGAAGTGGGAACGAAAATGGTCTTGCCTGCAGGCGCAACCTTTACGGTAGGCGGAACGGATACCAACGTATACGAAATTGCGGCAGACGTTTATTTGCAATTTAACGGAACAAATTGGGAAGTGTACGATCCCAACGCAGAACCTCCCGTTGATCCCGAACCCGATACGCCCGTAGAAAACGTAAGCGTAACCTTTACGCATATCAATTCTTCTTGGAATGATAATACGGCTACGCTTGGCAACGGAATGCATTATACCATTTTACATTTTGAGGGTATTTTGTCCAGCGGCTATTTGGCACAAGGCGACGATTGGAGTAATATGCTTGCCAACGCAACGATTAACGGAGGCGAATCCTATTTCAATTTCTCGTCCGCTTCGTATATTGCTGGTCCCGATAAAACGGACGAAGCGTCTTGTTATTTAATTTTGTACAGCGCAACCGCGCCCACGGCAGGGGATAAATTTATCGTTACGGCAGGTGCAACCTTCAAGGTTGGCGGCGCAGACACCAACGTGTACGAGCTTGCAAACGACATCTGCTTGCAATTTAACGGAACAGCGTGGGAAGTATTTGATCCTAACGCAGAAACGCCCGATTTGCCTCCCGTAGAACCTCCCGTAGAACCTGCTGAAAACGTTTTGGTAACGTATAAATCAGTTGATGGCACTTGGAACAACTATTATTACGAGAGCCAAGGCTATTATTGCTCGTTCTTGCGTTTTGACGGCGGTATTGCAGGCGGCTCGCTCGCAGGGGATTATAGCGATTTGCTTTCGCAAATGACGCTTGACGGACAGCCCGTAGATGCGGAAAATCTTTCCCTTATTTGCGGTGCATGGATTGGCGCAATCGACGGTTTCGTTCTTCGTTTTAAAACCCTTCCTCAAGACGACGTAATTTTAACCATTCCTGCAGGCGCAACCTTTACGGTAGACGATAGCGGTACGGTCTATGAAATTGCGGAAACAGTGGAACTTAAATTGAAAAATCAAAAATGGAGCATTCCCTTGCCCACGGCTGACTTTATTAAAGTAAACGAATGGAATAACAACATTGTTACGTTGGCTGGCACGAGATTGACCATTTTGGAATTTGACGTTGAAAACCTTGGCGACATTATAAACACCAACGACAATTTGGTGGCGATGGCAGGCGTTTCCTTGAACGGCGTAAAACTCACCGACATTGAAGGCGCAAGCATCACGTATGCGCACGGCGCTAACTATTTGGGTATCAATTTGCCTATCGCTGCAATTTATCCCACGGAAGATTATCCTATCACCGTGTTGAAGGTTGAGGCTGGTACGGTATTTGAAAATTATGAATTGCCCGAAATCACGTTGTCGCTTATCGGCGGTACTTGGCTTGTTGGCGAATACGAAGCAATGCCCGAAGAAAGCGAATACGTAACCATTTCCGACATTGCAGATTCCGATCGTTGCGAACTTGGTGCGGAAGGCTTGTTGGCGGCAATGGACGGCTTTGCAGGGGACGTAAATTTCAAATTTGTATATCGCTCGGAAGATGCAGTTGTCAATTATGCGCCTTATGGCGGTTTGGCAATTTACCTCAACAGCACCAACAGCTGGGACGGCTGGCGTATCTTCTTTGTTGCAAATAAAGTATACGTATACGACGCTACCATGGGCGGTATCGGCGATGAACACGTACTTCTTGGCGAAGCGGATTTTGGTATTGCCAACAGCTACGAAATGCAAATGGAAATCTTGATAAAAGAAGTGGACGGAAAATACTCTATCGTTATCGGCGGCAGCTGTGCGAAACTTCTTGAAATCAATGATATTACGCCTATCGGCAACTGTCTCGGCGGCGGCATTTCCATATACAGCTCGTTTAGAAGCTGTAGCTTGAAAGATTATAAATACGGTGACGTATTCGATCCTATCTTGACGATTGCTAGCAAGCAGGAACTCGTTTTGAACGAAGGTGATGCTGTGCCTGAAATCGACGCGAAAGCAGTGGACGGATTGACGGAAATCACGCCTACCTACACTTGGGACGAGGGCGCAATCACCGATGGTAAAATGAATGCAGGCGTATGGTTCTGTACGGTTACGGCAACGGACGCAAACGGCAACTACACGACGGAAGTTATCCGTGTAACCGTAAAGGGCGAAGCTCGTTATACGGTTACCTTTGACGGCGACGACGAAAGGACGTACGGCTACGGCGACAAGATTGAAAAGCCCGAAGATCCTACGAAGGATTCCACAGCGAAATATGCTTACACCTTTGACGGTTGGTATTTCGGCGACGTGAAGTGGGATTTTGAAAACGACGTAGTTACGCAAGACGTTGCGCTTGAAGCGAAGTTTATTGAAAGCGACGTTTATTATAAAGTAACGGTTACCATTGCAGGCGAGGAAACGCAAACAATTTACGTAACGTACGGCGCACAAATTGACCTTTCCGTATTCGATAAAGACGGTTTCGTTACCAAAGTGAAAGAAAACGGCGAAGTTATTACGATGTTGCTTGTTACGGAAGACACGGCAATTGAAATCAGTTACTCGGCAGGCGGCGACGAAGACGTTAGCGATGATGATACGCAAAGTTCGTCTGGCGGTTGCGGCGGTTGCAGCGGTTCGTTGATTGGCGGCGGAAGCGCAATTACAGCGCTTTTGAGTGTTGTCGGCGGCGGTATGATGCTTAGCAAGAGGAGAAAATCTGATGAAGAAGAAATTTAAAGTTTGTATTGCAACAGCTTTAGCGGCAGTCACTTCGCTTACGGTGGTAGGCACGGTCGGCGCAAACGCAGAAGATGTGGATATGATTAAATTCAGCAGTGAAATCGTCGCGCTTACTCCGCATAGCGGCGATACGGTTAGCGTAGTGCATAACGGTATGGAAGCCATGCTCGCTTTGCCTAACTTAACGCCTGCGGAAGTAGGTAAATATTATTATTTCCGTCCCGAAATGCAAATTTGGAACGACTATTCTTTAATTCATTACGATACGCCCGAAAAAGTGCGCGAGTTTTATGATTTGTGCGACGATTTCGCGCCTGTCAATAACACTTTGAAATGGAGTTATGATAAGGAAGCGGACAATTATACGGTGGTTGTCGCATTGGATAAAAACTTCCAAAACGTAGTATTTACGGATACGGTAGAAACGGCTTCGTTAAACTTGGGCAACACGCTCTATTCTGGGACGGAATATTATTGGCAAGTAATTGCCGATAACGACGGAGAAAAGACCTATTCGGAAATTTTTGAATTTACCACCAAAGCGGGTACGCGTACGGTGGACATTGACGGTGTTTCCAATAGCCGTGATGCAGGCGGTTACCAAACCCCCAACGGCAAAACGGCGCAAGGCTTAATTTACCGTATGGCAAGAATGGACGATATCAGCGAAGAAGGGTTAGAGGCTGTTCGCAAGCTTGGTATCAAGACGGATTTGGACTTGCGTGCGGCAGGTGAGGGCGCAGTCAACCCTATGGGCGTTGAAAATTATATAAACGCAACGCCTGCGCCTATGTATACCAATGGTATTGCTACGGTAGAGGGTAAAGAAGTAATTAAAACCATTTTCGCAACCTTTGCAAATAAGGACAATTATCCAATTGCAATCCATTGCGCTGTTGGGCGTGATAGAACGGGTACGGCAATTGCGCTTTTAAACGCAATGCTTGGCGTTGATAAACAAACTGTTCTCAACGAATATATGCTCAGCGTATTTGGCGCAGTATCCAGCCTTGCAAAGGGCAGCGACGCGCTTATCAACAATATCAATAGCTTAATTGCATATATTGATACGTTTGCAGGCGAAACGTTTGCAGAAAAGGCGACCAACCTTTTGTTGGACGCTGGCGTAACGGCGGAAGAATTGCAAGCCATAAAAGATATTATGTTTGGCAACACGCAAGTGATTGACAATACGGTGGAATGCGACGTTAACTACGCCGATATGCATTTTGTAACCTATACGGCATACGGTCACGCAAAGGAAACGTGGGCGGTTAAGGACGGTATTGCAATGGAAGCGCCTTATGCGCTTGACGACAATTCTTTCTGGGCGTTGAACGGCGAAGCGTACGATTTCACGCAAGTAATCACGCAGGACTTGACGATTACGGCAATGGAAAAGGAATATATCGAAATTACCGTAAGCGTATCGGGTGAAGAAAGAGTGATTAAGGCGGTTGAAGGCGAAGAGGTTGACTTTACGCAGTTTGCAAAAGACGGTTACACCTATAAAGTGATGAACGACAAAGGGGACGTAATTACCTCGTTGACGGCAGAAGCGCCTTGCGCAGTAACGATTATTTATTTTAAGAACTAAATTGAGAGTAGGTTTATGACGGAAAAAGAACTTTTTATCGGAATATGGCAAGTGCCGCCTGCAACGGATGAAAATTATAAGTTGCTTGCCGATTGCGGAATCAACGGCGTATTTCTCAACGGGGATTATGCCGAAGATATCGAGGATCAAAAAAAGGCTGTGGCGGCGTGCGAAAAATATTCCATTAACGTCGTTTTGGAAGGCCGAAACAAAATTGAAGATTCGGCAATTTTTACCAATCCATTAAAGGACAGCAAAGCGGTGGTGGCGTTTAATTTATACGACGAGCCGCTTTGCGAACAGGAAGCAGCATTGCGCGAGCTTGCCTTAAAGGTCAAAAAAGACTATCCCAACAAACAGGTGTATATCAATTTAAACCCTAGCTACGCGCCCAATGATAAAATTATGTACGCGTATCCCCAATATATGGACCTCTATGCAAAATGGATGTACGATATGGAAGGGGCAGGCGGCTGGCTTTCGATGGACCATTATCCGTTAAGACGTACAATGGATTATGATTTTTATATCTTTGACGATTGGTTTAAGGATATGGAAACGACGGCGGTGACGGCGAAGAAATATGCATTGAAACCACATTTCTTTATCCAAAGCATGTCGTTTGGCGGCTCTCGTTATTATTGGAATGATAGAACGCCGACGGAAGAGGATTTACGTTTGCAAATTTATGCGTATTTAGCGCATGGCGCAAAAGGCTTCACGCATTTTTGTTACCAAACGCCGACCACGGACGAATTTTACGAACGTCAATCGGGCTTGTTTGACAAAGGCGCGCCGACGGAAAGATGGTTCTACGCGCAAAAAATCCATAAGGAATTGAAAGCGTTTGAAACGCATTTATTCGATTTCGATTGGGAACTTTGCAAGCGTGTGGATTCTTCCATAGAGGACGAAACTGCTTTGTTTAACCGTCAAAACGGACTTTCTTTCGATGGATTTACCACGTTGTGCAGTGCGGAAAGCAACGCGCGCTGTCTTGTTGGCGGCTTTAAGCGTAAGGACGGCAAGGAAGCGTTTATGCTTGTCAACGTAATGGAAACAACGAAAAAGAAAGAGGTGGACGTCAAGCTTACTTTCGATAAGCCTGGTTCCTTTAAAATTTACAAAAGAGGCGAGATATCTTTGCAAACGTTTAACGGTACGGCAAACGTTACGCTTGGCGTAGGTGAAGGCATCTTTATGATAGAGGAATAAAAAATGAGCGCATTATTAAAGACTAAAAAGACGAACTGGAGTAAAGTATTCTTTATTCTTTGCTTTATCTTCGTGCCTACGGTGAATTTTTTAATCTTTTACGTATACGTTAATTTTGACGGCATTTTGATGGCATTCTATCGTTACGACGTTGATTTCAATCGAATTTGGGGCATGGAAAACTTTATCATGTTCTTCGAGGAATTAACAACGCAATCCAACGGTATACGCCTAGCCTTCATAAACACGTTAAAAACGTTTTTGATAAGCTTAATTATCTTTCCGTGGGGCATCGTAGTTTCTTACTTTTTGTACAAAAAAATTCCGCTGTATAAACAATTTAGAGTGTTGTTTTTCCTGCCCAGTATTATCAATGGTATCATTACGGTAATCGTTTATAAAAACTTCGTAAGCGTTGAAGGACCTATCGCGGCGTTGGTGCAAAACATATTTGATTTGTCTGAAGCGCCCGATTTGTTGGGTGATCCGAGATTTGCCAACACCTTTGTATGGATACACATGCTTTGGCTGTCTTTCCCCGGCGATATGATTATTTGGGGCGGTGCCTTTGCCAGAATCCCCGACGGGGTAATCGAATCGGCAAGAATCGACGGCGCAAACTGGGTGACGGAATTGGTAAAAATCATTCTTCCAATGATTTGGCCGACCTTCGCATTAAAGGCAATCATGCTTATCTCGTCGGTATTTGGCGCGTCGGGTGCCGTGTTCTTGTTGACCAACGGCGATTATGGCACAATGACCTTCTCGGCATGGCAATATATTCAAATTAGAAACAGCGCAAACAACCCCAATTCCGTTGTGTACAATTACGTTTCGGCAATCGGTATTCTCGTAACGTTGGCGGCAATGGTATTGGTAGTTATCGGTAAAACCTTAGAGAATCAACTCTTTAAGGACGTAGATTATTAAGGAGGCGGAAAGATGGGAATGAACTTTTTGAAAAGAAAATCAACCGCTGAAAAGATAATTTACGGTTTTGTGTTTGTATTGTTTGCAATTTTCGCATTGTCCTATTTGTATATCTTTTTCTGGGGAATTGTAGCTTCCTTAAAGACGCATACGGAAAACGTTTTATATCCGTTCGCTTTCCCTGAAAAAGCGCAGTGGTCCAATTTTGGCGAGGTATTCACCTTGTTCACGCCAAACGATACAACGTTTTTGGAAATGACCTTTAACAGCATTTACTTCTCGGTTGTACCGGCGGCAGGCGGCATTTTGTTTTGTGCAATGCTTTCCTACGTTACCACGAAATATAATTTCTTTGGCGCCAAAGCATATTATTACGTTTCGTTTGTAGTAATGCTTTTGCCCATTTACAGTTCGGGCGGGGCAATGTACAAGCTGATACACAATTTAGGCTTGCTTAACAATTACGCGTTCGTTATTACCGCATTTGGCGGTGTAGGCGCAATGTATATGTATTTCACGGCATTCTTCAAAAACCTGTCGTGGAGCTACGCGGAAGCGGCGTACATTGACGGCGCAAACGATTGGCAAGTGTTTTTCAAGGTAATGTTACCGCAAAGTATGACGATGGTAGGGGCGTTGTTCCTGCTTTCGTGGATGGGTGCTTGGAATAGTTACGACGCACAGCTTTTGTATTTGCCCGAGCTTCCTACCCTGTCCGTAGGTATTTATCTCTTCGACTTTGATATGAAATATTACGTAAGAAGAGATTTGCTGTTTGCGGCATGTATGGTATCTTCTATCCCCACGTTGATCGTATTTATATGTTTCAACAACTTAATGATGAGCAATGTTTCGCTTGGCGGAATTAAAGAATAAAAAAATTCAAGGAGTATATTTATGAAAAAACTAATCAGTACTGCGCTTGCAGGTGTCCTTTCTTTGGGTATGGTATGTGCAACGGCTTGTAACGAAACCGAAGTGGTAGACGATACGACGACGATTGAAATCACTTTTTGGCGTTCGGGTATGGGCGACGAATTCATGAAGGGAATTAAAGAAGCATTTGAAGCAAAATATCCCGAATATAAGGTGGAATTGAATTTCGAAACGACCAACACGGCAATTTCCGATAACATTATGAACGGTGCAAAATACAACACGGTAGATTTGTATTTTGAGCCCATTCCTTCCAACTCGTTGTATCAATATTTAGAACCGTTGGATGACGTTATGGCTATGGTAAACGCTGGCGAAAGCAAGAAAGTTTCCGAAAAAGTTAGCAAGAGCCTTTTGGATAACTATCGTTTCTACGACGGCAAATATTATACCCTTCCGTATGGCGGCGGCGTTTGCGGTCTTGTATACAACGTTGATTTGATGGAAGGCTACGAGCTTCCTAAGACGACGGACGAACTTCGTAACCTCGTGTTCGACCTTTACACCGCTTACAATGCAAATAACTGCAAACCCTTCATTTATTTCAGCGGCGGTTATTGGGAATACCTCTATTACATTTGGCAAGCGCAATACGATGGCTTGGATTATTATTACAACACCTTCTCGACGTTGGGACAAGACGTATCCGTGCTTGGTACGGCTAACGAAAATCCCAGCCTTGAAGTTTTGACGACGAAAGACGGTAGATATCAAGCGTTGAAAGTAATGGAAACCTTGCTTGATCCTCAATACGTTGTATCGGGCTCCAACTCCGCTGACCACACTTCGCAACAAACGAAGTTCTTGAACGGTAGAGCAGTTATGATGTGTAACGGTGCTTGGCTTAGCAACGAAATGAAGACGTCCGATTCTTCGTACAAGAATTTCTCCATTATGCAAACGCCCGTTATCAGCTCGATCGTTGACAAGCTTACCGACGTAAAGACGGATGCGCTTTTGTCCGAAGTTATCGAAGTTGTAGACAAAGTTACGGACGGCGAAATGGCAATTGAAGACGTTAAGCAATCGGACGGCAGCTACAAAATTGGCAATACGGTAATTTGCGCAAGCGACTGGGATAAGATTAACGAAGCAAGAAATATTATTTGGGAAAACTACAGCCAACACGCGCTTTGTATCCCCAACTACGCTTCGGCGAAAGAAGGCGCTAAGAAATTTGCAGCGTTCTATTTCTCCGACGAAGCACAAAAAATTATGAACGAAAAGACGCACATGACCTTGCCGTTCACCTTTGATAAAGCGGAAAATGCTCCCAACGTATCCAGCTGGTCGGGTTTCGAACAATCGATGTATGAATTCTCCAATAAATATACGACCGTAGGTATGGTTGAAGGCAGAAGAAGCCTTGCATTCACGAGAGGCGGCGCAAGCGAATATGCTATGGTTAACTTTGTAAGCGCTATGAGCCAACAATCGGGCGCAAAGAATGCGGACACCATTTGGACGGAAATTACGGGCACGTTGAGCTCTAACTGGAATACCTATTTGAGCAACGCAGGCTTGAAATAATTAAAGAGGTTTTTATGAAAAAATCATGGATAAAGAATGGGGCGGCGCTCTTAATGAGCGGAGCGCTGTGCCTCAGCTGCTTTGGCGGCATATCTACGGCAATTGCCAGCGCGGGTAAATCCGAACAGCAGGTAGTAACCGAAAATATGTACAAGGATGAATTGTCCAGCCAAAAGTGGTACAAAACCAACGATATCGCGCACGTGGACGGCAAAATCGTATTCGATAAAGCCTCCACAAACGCGGAAAGTAAAATCGTCAGCGTTATCCTTGCTAACGATTTGCGCGATATGGGCATTGAAACTTGTATCAACGGTAGCGTAACGGTAAAAGTAAACGAAACGTTGACGGGGGATTTTTATCTTGGTTTCGGTTTGGAGCGTCCTTATTCGGCGGTAAATTCCGCTTCGGCAATTTGTCTTTTCGATAACGGCGGACAGGTTGGCGTAAGAGTGGAAAACTTTGCAGGGGACGAAACGGGCGTTGTGTACACGGCGGAAAGCAAATATGCCTATGGTGAAGAAATCGTTATTACGTTTGACGTATATTCGGAAGGCACTATGTTTTTAAGCGTCAACGGCGAGCAAATACTCAATTTCGACAACGAGAAAAAGGTGGCAACTAACGGCTATTTCGGCTTTGGTCAAAACGCAGCTTCCTCGGTGGAAATTTTCAATGCGGAAGTAAAAGCGGCAACCTATGATAAGCCCACCAACAGCAATATCAACGAAAGCTTCTCGGATGGTTTCAACAGCGCATTGTTGTATTCGGAAGGCGGCGCCAGTGGGTATTTCGCTCCCGAAAAAGTGGTATGCGAAGACGGCGTTTTGAAATTTGTCAACGTTACGGCAATGGGTTATATTTCGACCAGACACGAATTTTCCAATTTCACAATGACCTATGATATTCCGCATATCCAAAGAGTGGCTGAAAAGGATGCGGAAGGCAACGTTGTTGTTCCTGCAACCAACTGGCTTGGCGTATCTATCGGCTGTTCGTCCGTTAAAACGAATTCGTCCGTAGCGGTAGCGCAATCGTTGTTCTTCTATTTGATGCCCACGTACGTAAACGGGGAAGCGGTAGGCATGACGGGGGTATTGTTGAACAATTATAACGTTCTCAAACAATTATCCGTTACCAACGATTACAATTTCTTCTCCTTGAAAAACGGTCTTGACGGCGACGGCAATGAAAGAACGGTCAACATGAAGGTGGAGATGCTTGACGGGCATTTGCAGGTATTTGTAAAATACGAAAACGAACCTGAGAACAGATATTATAAAATTTTCGATTACAATTTAGGTTATACGCCCATGGGCTACGTGCAAATTTGGGGCTATGGGGACGATTTTAGCTACGTTCAAAACAATATGGCGCTGGGCCGTGAATCCTATTGCGCAAACTATTGGTTGGACAATCTTGTTATCGAAAACAAGGACGTAAATCCCAACCTTGTAGAGGTGGATTTCGTATCCAGTAAATTCCCTGAACAAGAAGATTTCTTGTACGTGGACGGCTGGGATAACCGTATGGAAACTATCACCGTACTTGACGGTACCCAAGAAGAGGGCTGTGGAAGCAGTGCAGGCGTAAGCACGTTGGCGTTGACCTTGCTTGCAGGCGGTATCGCATTGAAGAAAAAAGGAGGAAAAGGCAAATGGAAAAAAGAAAAATAAGTCTTGCCCTTGCGGCGTTGCTTTCGCTTTCTACATTGGCGTTTGCTTCCTGCGGTGAAGATACTTCTACGGTGACCGATTATGATAAGGTGTATCCTGATAGAGTGGTAAACACCTATTCCTTTGATATTATCGGCGGGCAAGACGTAATGCCTATCGGCTTATATTTTGGTCCTTACACGCCTAACGGATCGAAGAATGGGGAAACGTTGCCCAACTTCACTGACGAATATTACGTTAAAATGATTGCGGACGCAGGTATCAATTTGTTTACGTATTGTCCTGAAAGCTATCCTCAAGCACGTGCAAGCATTAAAAAGGTATTGACGCTTTCGGAAAAATATAACATTGGTTATTATGTAAATTCGTATGACGTAGTTAGCATGACGCACGGTTATAGACCGTTGGACGTAGATAAACTCAAGGCGGCGGTTGAAGAATTTTCGGAATATAAATCCTTTGTCGGTTTCTATTCTAAGGACGAACCTTACTATGAACAACTCGAATCGATCGGTGCGGTAAATCAAGCGCTCAACGAGGAATACGACAACAAGTATTCTACCTACGTAAATATGCTTCCGAGATGGGAAGAACGTCCTTTGAAATACACGTCGGGGGCGGAAGACGTAACCTATGAAGAATATGTTGGCAGATATTTCCGCGAAGGGAACGGCAAGTATATTTCGTGGGATCATTACGTATGGGATTTCAAGAGCTATAAAGGTTATTTCAACAATATGGCAATTATTAGGGAAATGGCGGAAGAATACGGTATGCCTTACTGGGCGTTCATTCAAGCCGGCGCTCAATGGAACGACCAGGAGTTGGAATTTGAATCCTTGCCCGAACCTTATCCTACGGAAGGACAGGTTATGTGGAATGTAAACACGTCTTTGGCGTGTGGGGCAAAGGGCATTCAGTATTTCTTAGGCTTCCAGCCTTTGCATTTCGCATACGCTCCCAATGGCACGTACGACTTTACGCGTAACGGTTTGTTTGGTGCAAACGGCAACGTCAACCGTTGGTATTACTACGCGCAAAAGATGAACGTACAAATCAAAGGGGTTGACGAAGTGTTGATGAATGCGTACAACGTTGGTATTTTGCCTTCCGATGCCATTAAAGCGGATTTTGAAGGCAATTCGATGGTTATCGACGGCAACGAATTCCACCAATTGAAGGGCATTCAAGGCGAAGCGCTGGTGGGCTGTTTCGAATATGAAAAGAAGACGGTGCTTTACGTTGTAAACTATTTGCATAATACGGCGCAAGACATAGTTCTCGATTTTAACGATACGCACGAAGTAACGGTTGTTCAAAGAGGGAACGACAAATCTGTTTCCGCGCAACATTTGGGTATCCATTTGGAAGCGGGTGAAGGTGTAATGGTAACCTTCAATTAAGGCAAAGAAAAAGCCGAGCTAATCGACTTGTGAAAGCGGTTAACTCGGCTTTATATACTTTTATTAACTTGGTTTTGAATGTTTCTTTCGATATTCTTTCGGGGTACAGTGGTGATATTCTTTAAATACTTGATTAAAGCGATAGGAGTAAGGATAGCCAACTTCCTCGGCAATTTGCGCGATGTTCATTTTTGTTGTGGCGAGATATACCTTGGCAAGATCCATACGCTTTTGCGTTAAATATTCCGTCATGGTAACGCCGATATACTTTTTAAAAATACGGCTTACGTAGATATAATTGTAATTGACTTCGGACATGGCGCTTTGAATGCCTGCCTTAATATGGACAGGATCGTTCAAGTTGGCAAGCAAGGATTGGAACCAACGCGGATAGGGCGGTTTTTCTTCCTGATCGGAAAAATATAAAAAGCCAAGCGCGTGCGCAACGAAACTATTGATAAGATAGGGCCTATTTTTCTCTACGCTCGGCGACATATACTTGATGAAATTAAGCAATTTTTCAAGATATTCAATTTGAGCGGAATCAATTTTGATATGTACAGGGGAAACGCTTTGGTTGATTTCATCAAGCAAAGTGGGGCTGACGTAGCGTGCAGCGTTTTCGAAAAGCTGAATGGAGATAACAATATCTCTATGGGTGCATTCGCCCGTTCTTTTAAAGGTGTGGATATCATTAGGGCGAAGAAAAAACATATCCCCCGTTTGAATCAGCTGCTTTTTACCATTTTGAATATGTGTTATTTCACCTTCCGTTACGTAAAAAATTTCGTAGAAAGAATGGCTGTGGGTGAAAGTGTCTTGATCATGTGTTAAATGGGTTGCAAATTGAATGTCGTTGCTTAAAAAGGACAATTCTCTAATTTGTTGCATTATCACAGCCTCCTTTGGTTGACAACCTTCTTTGGTTGTATTATAATATATATTTGAAGAAAAGTCAAGGTAAAAGGTTAAAAAATAAAGGACTATGAAAAAAATAAACGTTGAAAAATTAAAGGAAGTTTTAGCGCAAAAGAATTTGCAAGATATTGCGGAAGGGACAATCACTTCCTCGCAAATTATCGTCAATCAATGCGGCAAGCGCGTATACAAAGCGGAGTTTGGTACAAACGGCGTCAATGGCGAGTCTTTGCCTGCCGATAGGACCTATCGTATTGCGTCTATGACGAAGCCTGTTACGGCCTTGGCCGTTTTGATAGAAGTGGAAAGGGGCAGAATTGATTTACAAGCTCCCATTACCACTTATTTGCAAGGATACGACCATTTGCCTATTGCGCGCTTGGTGGACGGGAAATTGCAAACTGTAGGCGAAAATAAGACGCCTATTAGGGTATATCATTTGCTTTCGCATACCAGCGGTATAGAAATGTGCGATATTATAACGGCGGTTACGGCAAATATGACCGAAAGCCAAAAGACGTCCTTGAAAGACGTGGTGGACTATTTCTCGGATAAGCCATTGTTTTTCGAGGCAGGCACGGCGCAGTCGTACGGGCCGCACGTAGCGTTTGATATTGCGGCGAGAATTGTAGAAATCGTTAGCGGTCAGGATTACGCTACCTACGTTAAAGAAAATATTTTTGACGTTATAGGTATGCCGGATACCACCTTTACGCCCACGGAAGAGCAATGGAAACGTATGGTGAAAAAGCATAGATTGACGGCTGACGGCAAGGCGGAGGACGCACCCGACGATTACAATCATATTTACGGGAACAATCCGCTTACGTATTATTGCGGCGGCGCGGGGTTAATATCCACCGCGGAAGATTATTCGTTGTTTGCGGAAACGTTGTTAAACGGCGGCGTTGCGCCCAACGGTAAGCGCGTGATTAAGGAAGAATTCTTAAAGCACATGTACACGCCGTATTGTCCGATCCAATTCATGGACGTTCCTACGCAAAAAACGGGTGTTACTTGGGGTTTGGGCGTGCGCTTATTCACCAACGACGACGGCAAACTACCCAAAGGCTCGTTTGGTTGGAGTGGCGCGTACGGTACGCATTTCTGGGTGGATCCCGTCAATAAAATTACGGCGATTTATATGAGAAATTCGGACAGCAACGGCGGCGCAGGTGCTTATACTGCGGAGAATTTTGAAACGAATATCATGCAAACTCTTGACAAATAAGTAGGTTTCTTCTATAATAAAAATAGTGTAACTCTTTCGAGAGTGAAATGATTTTTTAGCGAGAATGATAAGGGGACTTGACATGAAAAAAGTTAGAGAATATATTATCAAAAATTGGCCTAAAACCTTCCACGAACCGTCGGAAATGAGAGGGGATTATATTGTGCCGAAGCCTTACGTTTCGCCGTCTATTGGCGGAATGTACATTGACTTGTATTATTGGGACGTATATTTTATCAATCTTGGTTTGATGGAAGACGGGCACGACGAGCAGGTGGAAAACAACCTTGATAACATGGCGTATTTTATTGATACGCTTGGGTATATGCCAAACGCAAACACGCTTCCCGATCGTTCGCAACCGCCTTTGTTTTGTAGCGCGGTATACGATTATTACAAGCATAAGGACGACAAGGCAATCATTGAAAAGTATATGCCGTATATCTTAAAGGAATACGATTTTTGGCAAACGCAAAGAATGACGCCTTACGGCTTAAACAATTTTTTAACCAACGCTGATGAAGAATTGAAGATGCTCAATTATATCTATCTTTCGGATCGCGTACTTGAAAAGCGCGAAACGAGAGAAGAACAGCTTGCGCTTGCCGAAGATATTATGGCAATTGCGGAAAGCGGATTGGATTTCAATATGCGTTTTAGAACAAGCCGCAGTAAGGTGGACGCAAGTGCATTTTTACATTTGGATTTAAACTGTTTCTTGTATGAAATGGAATGCAAGGCGGCGGAAATGCTGAAGATAATCGGCGGTGATTATCAACGCTTTGAGGACAATGCGGCGAAGAGAAAGGCGCTTATCGAAAAGTATTTCTTCGACAAGGAAACGGGGCTTTATCTCGATTGCAATCTTGTAGACGGCGGCTATTCGGAAATTGTCAGCGCAATCTCTATTTATCCGTACGCTTATGGGATTTCCCAGGACGCAGAGGGTTTGAAAAAGGTAATTGCCGGGTTGGAATTTGACCATGGCATTACGGTTACGCCTTATCGCGGCGAGGACGTTTATTTCCAATGGGATTATCCTTGTATGTGGCCTGCGGCAACGTGCATTATCTATAAGGCATTGAAGCGTTTGGGGCTTTACGAGGACGCAAAGCGTATTGCGAACAAGTATATTCAAACCATGGACGATAACTTTACCAAAACAGGTAAGCTTTGGGAAAAATATGATTGCGTTACGGGTGGTATCGGACAATCCGCCGAATATGATACACCTGAAATGATGGGCTGGACGGCTGGCGTATACGTATATTTTTATGAAGATTTAAAGAGGTTGGAAAAATGAAAGCTCTTAAAAAAATAGAGAAATTTGACGAAACCGCGTTGGACGCCTTGCTTGCTCCTATTTGGGATAATAAGGAAATTATCAACGAAACGGGGCTTGTAGTTGGCGAGGACGGTCGCATATGCTTGCTTGCTACGCCCGTAAAAGGTAGCGTAACGGTGAAAAACATTTTTCTTGACGTCCTTTATGAAGAGGGCGTAGATTACGTGATTGAGGGCAACTACATTAAGCGTATTGCCGGCGGCGAGCTTCCTTATTTTAAGACCGATGAATATTTTAGAAAAGAACCTAATGCCGCGCTTAAGTTGCGCGCCAACCCTGCGGAGATAGAATTTTCTTTCCCCGAAGAAAGATATATTTATTTCAGCGAGGGTGTGGATTGTTTTGAGAGGCATATTGCCGTTTCGTATAAGACGGATAAAAAGCCCTGCGAAGGCTTGATTGAAAGAGATAGCCGCGTGGCTTCTTTTATCGAAAAATTGAAACAAAATAAGCAAGCGAATTTGTTGCTGTACGGAGATTCCATTACCGTTGGCTGTAACGCTACGGGAACGCAATACGGCGGCAACGTTAGTCCTTATCAACCCAATTGGATTACGCTTATCCAAATGTATTTGCAAAAGAAATTTGGTGCAAAAATTGAGTTTTGCAATCAAGCGGTCGGCGGTTGGAATACCATTGAGGGTATTGACAATTTTGATAAGAAATGCGGCGACAAGCTTGCGGTAAGCGATTTGTTTTTTATCGGTTTTGGCGCAAACGATACGCATACCGAAATGGCGAAGTTTAAGGAAAATATTACGGCAATGATTGATCGTTATTTTGAAGCGAATCCTAACGGCAACGTTTTGTTGTATTCGTGCTTGCTTCCCAACAGTCAAACGGTTGGCTGGCGCACGCAGCACGCGTTGTTTGAAAAGGAATTGGAAGATATTGCCAGCGGTTATAAAAACGTCGGCGTTGCAAAGGTAACTACGGCGTATGCGTGGTTGGAAGCGCAGGGGAAACCGACGAGAGATTTATTAGCAAATAACATTAATCACCCTAACGATTTTGGCGTAAGAGTGTACGCACAAGTATTGTTAAAAACGCTTTTGGGCGAAGAACTTTCATAAAGGAGAAAAAGTTGTATGAAAAAAGTAACTTTGTTGGGTGATTCCATTAGACAAATTGGCTACGGTACGAGAGTGCCTGAAATGCTCGGCGACGAATATGAGGTGTTTCAACCTGAAGACAATTGTCGTTTTGTTAAATATACGTTGCGTATGATTTTTGATTTTAAAGAGCAAATTGCAGGCAGCGATGTTATTCATTGGAACAATGGGCTTTGGGATATTCCTACGGCATTGTTTGATGACGGCGAACCGTTCACCAGCGAAGAGGAATACGTTGTCAATATGCTCCGCGTAGCAAAGGAATTGAAAAAGCTTGGCAAACGCGTTGTGTTTGCTACGACGACGCCCGTTCATAATGAATTCCCTTATAACGACAACAACGTAATTAAGCGTTATAACGATTTGATTGTACCGAAATTGCAGGAAATTGGCGTAGAAATCAACGATTTAGGCGCGCTTGTTAGCCAAGATATTTATAAATATATCGGCGCTGACCAAATCCATTTGTCGGAAGAAGGCATCGCGCTTTGCGCCGCACAGGTGGTTAAGGTTATCAAGGGGGAATAAACCTCTTTGTAAAATTAAAAGAAAAACGTCTATCGCATAATTGCGGCAGGCGTTTATTTTTTTTTGCGGTAAGATATGCTTGTTAAGAAAGGAGAAAATAATTATAAGCTAACAAAAGTTGTGAAAAATAATGTTCCTTGTATTAAAAAAATGAGTAAAAAACACACGGCGCATGTTTTTTTGGCGAAAATTGTTTGACAAATATAGATAATTAAGGTATAATAAATTGTCTTTAGATAGACACTATAAACAATTGAGAAGATTTTATCGAGGGAAACGTATGAAGAAAATACAAAAAATTGCAATTATGACTGGCGGCGGCGATTGCTCTGGGCTTAACCCCGTAATTCGCGCAGTAGTTAAAACGGCTATTTTGAAATATGGTTTGGAAGTTGTGGGTATTCGTCACGGTTACCACGGTCTTTACCACGGCGATTTTATCAAGCTTGGCTTGGAAGACGTTGAAGAAATTATTACGAAGGGCGGTACCATTTTGTACAGCTCCAACAAGGATAACCTTTTCAAATATCCCGTAAGAGATGCGGAAGGTAACTTTGTTCGTGACGAAAACGGCAAGCTTATCTACGAAGACGTTTCGGACGTTGGCGTAGCAAACTTGGAAAAGGCAGGTATCGACGCAGTGTTCATTTTGGGCGGCGACGGTACGCTTACTTCGGGTAGAGATTTCGCAAGAAAGGGCGTAAACGTAGTGGCAATCCCTAAAACGATTGACAACGACTTGGCGTTCACCGATTATACGTTCGGTTTTGATACGGCAATCAGCGTTGCTACGGACGGTCTTGACAGAGTACGTACGACGGGTATGTCCCACCACAGAATCATGGTTGTTGAAATCATGGGCCGCGGTGCAGGCTGGATGACCTTGCACGCAGGTATCGCAGGCGCAGCGGACGTAATTTTGCTTCCCGAAATTCCTTACGATATCAATAAAGTTGCAAACAAAATTAAGGAAGATAAGGCAAAGGGTAAAGAATTCTCTATCGTTGCTGTTTCCGAAGGTGCAAAATCTTTGACGGGCGAACAAGTTATCTTGAAAGTGCGTGAAGACAGTCCCGATCCTATCCGTTTGGGCGGCGTTGGCGCAGTTGTTGCGGATAAGCTTGAACAGCTTGTTGGTTCGGAAGCGCGTGCTACGACGCTCGGTCATATCCAAAGAGGCGGCGTTCCTACGGCACACGACAGAGTGTTGTCCACCCGTTATGGTTGCGCAGCAGTTGAGCTTTGCATGAAGGGTGAATTCGGTAGAATGGTAACTATGCAGGGCGATACCATTTGTTCGGTTTCCTTGGAAGATGTTATCGGTCAAAAGACCAAAAACGTTGATCCCAACGGCGAACTTGTAAGCATCGCAAAAGCTATGGGCGTATGCTTCGGTGACTAAAATTTGATAATTAAATGTCGTAATCACGTACATGGTTGCGGCATTTTTTTATGCAAGCGATATTGACAAGATTGGCGTTTGGTGCTATAATAGCCTTGAGGAAACAAATAAACCTTGTTTGGCGTATATTGTAATTATGGCAGATTTAAGCAGATACAAAGAAAACAACAGTATAGAAGCGAAGAAAGCGACGGGTGGATTACCGCGCAGTGTTTGGGAAACGTATTCGGCATTCGCCAACACGACGGGCGGCGTAATTTTACTTGGCGTTGCGGAGCGAAAGGATAAGACCTTATATGCGGTGGATTTACCCGATCCGCAACGGCTTATTGCGCAGTTTTTAGACGGGTTGAACGATAAAGGCAAAGTAAGCGTCAATCTGTTATCCGCCCGCGACGTTTGTATAGAGGAAGAGGACGGAAGAGAAATTGTAGTTATCCACGTACCGCAAGCGGCAAAATCGCAACGTCCCGTATACGTCGGCGGCGATCCGTTTACGGGTACCTATTATCGAAAAGGGGAAGCGGATTTGCGTTGCACCAAAAAGACGGTGGAAAGAATGTTAAAAGAAGCAAAGTTATAAGGAAAGAGAATATAAAAAATCCCATGGCGAAAACCATGGGATTTTTGCTGTTGTTTTTCAATTAGCCAACAATCAAGTTTACCAAACGACCTTTAACGATAATGCATTTTTTAATCGTTTTGCCTGCGATCAATTCCGCAATTTCGGGATAAGCGCAAACGGTGTCTTGGATATCTTCGTCGGAAAGTCCTTCGGGAATCATCAATTTAGCGCGGATTTTGCTGTTCACTTGTACAGCGTATTCCGTTTCGTCCTTGATAAGCGCTTGTTCATCAACAACGGGATATGCTTCTTCGAAGATAGAGGATTTATGTCCGCATACTTCCCAAAGCTCTTCCGCGAAGTGAGGAGCGAAAGGCGCAACCATACGAAGCAAATCTTCAATGCAACCCTTATAGAAAGCGTTGTTCTTTTCAGCGTTTTCGCTTTCGTATTTTTGCATAGCGTTTACGTATTCCATCAAACGCGCAACGGAAGTATTGAAAGAGAATTCTTCCACGTCTCTCGTAATGCACTTAATAGCGTAATGCTTTGCGTAGTTCAAATTCTTTTCCGCGGACTTCATATCGTTGTGCCCGTCGGTAGTTTTTTCAAGGGATTTGCGAACAAGACGTTCGATACGATCCGCGAATTTTGCCACCGACTTGATACCGTCGTCGCTCCAAGGACCGCCTTCGGTATAGCTGAAACCAAACATTAAATACAAGCGGAACATATCCGAGCCGTATTCTTCGATATAGGTGTCAGGGGAAACGACGTTGCCGTGGGATTTAGACATACGGTTGCCGTCGGGACCGAGGATAATACCTTGGTGTACAAGACGCTTGAAGGGTTCGCTGAAATTGATATAACCCATATCACGCAACGCTTTGGTGATAAAACGAGCATACAAGAGGTGCATACAAGCGTGTTCCGAGCCGCCAACGTAAACGTCTACGGGGAGCATTTTGTTTGCAATTTCTTTCGAGAATGCTTGTTTATCGTTACGCGCTTCGGGATAGCGGAGATAATACCAGCTGGAGCATACGAAGGTGTCGAGCGTATCGGGATCTCTAGACGCCTTGCCACCGCATTTAGGGCAAGTGCAATTCATAAAGCCTTCGTGGGAAGCAAGGGGGGATTTGCCGGTGGGACGGAATTCAACGTCGTAAGGAAGCTTCACGGGAAGATCCTTTTCGGGAACGGGTACAACGCCGCACTTTTCACAGTGAATCATAGGGATAGGCGCGCCCCAATAACGTTGACGGGAAACCGACCAATCGCGCAAACGATAATTTACCTTTTTGCCGCCTTTGCCGATTTTGGTAAGGTGAACGGCAATAGCATCGCGCGCTTCTTCGCCCGAAAGTCCGTCAAAGCTGCCGCTGTTTACGAGGATACCGTCATCGCAGAAAGGCAAAATCGTTTCGCCGCCTGCTTTTTGGATAACCTGCGTTACAGGCAAACCATATTTTTTCGCAAAAGCATAATCGCGTTCGTCGTGCGCCGCAACCGCCATAACTGCGCCCGTACCATAGGAATACAAAACGTAGTCGGCGAGATATACGGGGATTTTCTTTCCCGTAAGGGGATGGGTAGCATACGCGCCCGTAAATACGCCCGTTTTTTCGCGCGCGGTGGACAATCTATCAATGTCGTTTGCTTCCGCTGCGTATTGAACGTAAGCGTCGATAGCTTTCGCGTTTTCAGGGTGCGCCGCTTTCAATTTATCCACGAGGGGATGTTCGGGTGCAAGTACAACGTAATTTACGCCGAATACGGTGTCGGGACGAGTGGTGAATACGGTAATTTTATCGCCCGTTTCACAGTCGAAATGAATTTCGCAGCCTGTCGATTTACCAATCCAGTTTTTCTGCATTAACTTAGTTTTTTCAGGCCAATTAAGCTCGTCCAAATCTTCAAGGAGTTCTTCCGCGTAATCGGTAATTTTAAGGAACCATTGCGTCATATCCTTACGCAAAACCACCGAGCTGCAACGTTCGCATTTACCGTCTACAACCTGTTCGTTTGCAAGTACGGTTTCGCAGGAAGGGCACCAGTTGATAAGTGCTTCTTTACGATAAGCCAAGCCTTTTTTATAAAGCTGCAAGAACAACCATTGCGTCCATTTATAATAATTTTCTTCGCACGTTTTAATTTCCGCCGTCCAATCGAACATAGCGCCCATTTTACGAAGCTGTTCTTCCATAGTTGCGATATTCTTTTCGGTGGAATCTTTAGGGTGGATACCCGTTTTAATTGCGTAATTTTCCGCAGGTAAACCGAAAGCGTCGAAGCCCATGGGTTGGAAAACTTCAAAGCCTTTCATTTTCTTGAAACGCGCATAGGTATCGGTGGGACCGTAGTTATACCAATGCCCTACGTGCAATTTTGCGCCAGAGGGATAAGAGAACATTTCTAAAACGTACAGTTTTTTATCCGCGTTTTTCTTATTGAAAACGTTGGTTTTGTTCTTTTCCCATTTTGCTTGCCATTTGCTTTCTACAGACTTCATGTCCATAATAAAAACCTCCGAAATTATACGAGAAATCGTACAATTCTATTCTAACTAAAAAATATACTTATACATTATAAAACATTTTTTCAAGCAAGTCAAGCGAATAGCTATCCGATTGCGGTAAGGAAATTGACCTTTTTGATAAATAATTTCTTTTTTGCGGCATACAATAATGTTGTGGAAGAAATAACGATTACGCAAAATGGCTACGACAGCGTTTATATGTCGTATTTATATGGAAAGGTCAGGGATAGGTTTTCCTTTTTGCCTGCGGAATGCGGCTTGGAAAAAGACGGCGAGAGGACGGAAATGGCATTTAAAACGGAACGGGAATATTGTCCGTACGTTCGGAAATTCGCCGAAGAACATATCGCCGACGTGCTCGCAGTGGGGTACAAATACAATTTCTTTGAAAAGCGCCTTGCTTTGCCTTTGTTGACAAAATTGCAAAAGCGTTTGCTTATTACGGCGCTTGTGGCGGCGGATTATAAAGAAGACAAGACGTATATCGCTCGCCGAATCCGCGGTATCGAGCAATATTGTTTAGACGGCTTGTTTCACTTTCGCTTGCAAGATTTAAAAAAACGCTGGGAAGAGATTGTCGATTATATCCCTGCCGATATGAGCGAGGTGTCCATGGAAGGCTTTTTAGAATTTTTAGCAGAGGATGGCGAGGGGAAACTTTTTATTAAAAACGGGCAGGTATACGACGAGGAATATCGTCCGTTGACGCGCAGTCTTTTGACGGGGGTAGAGTCTACCGTCGGGGAAATTGTGTTAGGGGGCGCAGAACGTATTTATTGTTTTGGGGAAACGGATGCGGAAACCAAGGCGTTCTTGCGGAAATATTACGGCGATAAAGCAGTATTTTGCTAAAAGGCTTGAAATAATTTTGTTTGTGTGTTATAATGGGCTTATCAAATGATAAGAGGTGTCCTATGAGAAAGAGTTTTCGATGGATAGCGCACGCGCTGCTTGTGTGTATTAGCGCGCTGTTTTTGGCAGGCTGCAGTTTTTTTGCTACGAATACCGTGGAATGCGCACCGTGTAGCGTTCTGGAGATTTGGCGTTGGAACGAGGTCGCCAACGAAACCTTTTTTGGGATAAAAAATTCCGCTGTCTCTGGATACATGTTAGGGAAAGGGGTAAAATGCAAGGTGGACGGCAAAGAACAAGAGATAATGGAGTTGTATTTTGGTGAAGATTTGTCGGTAGGCGAGCATACTATCGTCTTTTATACCGATGAGAATTTCGTGATTACTTTGGTTGGCGATGTGAACGGTGAGTTGCAAAAAAAGAATTTGCCGTACCACAAGGAGCTTACCTTGACTGTGAAAATCTCCCCTGAATACGCGGATATTTACGATTATGAGTATCGCGAAGCCAACGGTTTATGGGTGCATCCTCATCAAGAGGATTGGTATCAACGCGCAGTAAAGGATTGGCAAGAAACGCGCGAGAACGCTTTTAAATAACAAAAATAAAAAATTGTGATTAAAAATCGTTGACAAAAGCAAAAGAAAGTCGTACAATATATTGCGTAAAGACAAGTAGCGTCGTTTTTCGGTTTTGCAGAGAGTTTGCCCTTGGCTGTGAGGCAAATAACCGAGGCGAAAGGTGAAACCACTTTACGTTCGGTAACAACGAAATAGCGGAAAAGCGGTCGTGGCGCGCGCTACGGCAATTAAGGTGGAACCGCGTGGCATTGTCTGCGTCCTTAAACTCCTTCATAGGGGTTTAAGGTTTTTGTTTTTTACCGAGAAATAAATGATAGAAAAAGAATAAAAAGATATACATTTACGGAGGAATTTTATGAACGTTATTTTGAAGAACGGCGAAAGCATGGCTTTGGAAGCAGGCGCTACGGCGTTGCAAGCGGCTACCGCTATTTCCGAAGGCTTGGCAAGAAATGCCGTTTGCGCGAAAGTAAACGACGCGCTTGTTGACCTTTCGCACGTTTTAAACGAGGGCGACAAATTGGAAATTGTAACCTTGAAAGACAAGGAAGGGCTTCAGGTTTATCGCCACACCTGCGCACACGTTTTGGCGCAAGCGTTAAAGACTATTTATCCCACTTGCAAACTTTCTATCGGTCCCGTTATCGACAACGGTTTCTATTACGATATTGATTTTGTAACGCCCATTACGCAAGCAGACCTTGCAAAAGTAGAAGCGGAAATGCAAAAGATTATCAAGAGTAATCTTCCCATCGAACGTTTTACGTTGCCTAAAGAAGAAGCGCTTGCTTTAATGAAAGAATATTCCGAAAATTATAAGGTAGAGCTCATTGAAGAATTGCCTGCAGGGGAAACCATTTCCTTCTATAAGCAAGGCAACTTCACCGACCTTTGCAGAGGGCCTCACCTTCCTTCGACGGGTAAAATTAAGGCGTTCAAGCTCACCAGCATTGCAGGTGCATACTGGAGAGGGGACGAACACAACAAAATGCTTACGCGTATTTACGGTACGGCATTTGCTAAAAAAGACGAAATGGACGCATACTTCACGATGCTTGAAGAAGCAAAGAAGCGCGATCATACGAAACTCGGCAAAGAATTAAAGCTTTTCGCTATCATGAATGAAGGCAAAGGCTTGCCTTTCTTCCTTCCCAACGGTATGGTATTGAAAAATACCCTCGTAGATTATTGGAGACAAATCCACACGAGAGAAGGTTACGTAGAAATTCAAACGCCTATCATGCTCAACCGTACCCTTTGGGAAACGTCGGGCCACTGGTTCCATTACCGTGACAATATGTACACGACGAAGGTGGACGACGAAGATTTCGCAATTAAGCCTATGAACTGCCCCGGCAGTATTTTGGCGTTCAAGAACGAACCGCACAGCTACAAGGATCTTCCTATCCGCATGGGCGAACTTGGTCTTGTGCACCGTCACGAAAAATCCGGTCAGTTGCACGGCTTGTTCCGTGTACGTTGCTTCACGCAAGACGACGCGCATATCTTCATGACGAGAGAACAAATTAAAGACGAAATCAAGGGCGTAGTAAGTTTGATTAACGAAGTGTACACCTTGTTCGGCTTTAAATACCACGTAGAACTTTCCACTCGTCCCGAAAATAGCATGGGCAGCGATGAAGATTGGGAAGTAGCAACCGAATCGTTGCGTAACGCGCTTAACGATTTGGGCTTGGATTACGTAGTAAACGAAGGTGACGGCGCATTCTATGGCCCGAAGATCGACTTCCACTTGGAAGACTCTATCGGCAGAACCTGGCAATGCGGTACCATTCAGCTTGACTTCCAGCTTCCTCAAAGATTTGAAATGGAATACGTTGGTGAAGACGGCGCGAAACATCAGCCTATCATGGTACACCGCGTAGCGTTTGGTTCTATCGAACGTTTCATTGGTATTCTTATCGAACACTTTGCAGGCAAATTCCCCGTATGGCTTTCGCCTGTACAGGTTAAAATTTTGCCTATCACGGATAGACAGCAGGCGTATGCACAGGATTTGTATGCCAAGATGAAGGCGGCAGGTATCCGCGTTGCGCTTGACGATAGAAACGAAAAGATCGGTTACAAAATCCGTGAAGCGCAAATGGAAAAAGTGCCTTATATGCTTGTTTTGGGCGATAAGGAAATGGAAGCAGGCGAAGTGGCTGTACGCCGTCGTGACGGTGAACAAGCAGTTGTTCCTGCAGACGAATTTATCCAAACGGTTGTTTCGGATATCGCAAAGAAAACCTCGTTCTAAAAAAATTACAAAAATTTCAAAAAAGTGCGAAAATTTACTTGACAGAGAGTTTTGTTTATGCTAATATATTAAAGCTAAGCAGAAGCAAAACTTCTCGCCGTGCAGTTTTGATTGGTACGGCTCGATAATTTTTCTATCGCACAACGCGAGGATTATTACGTGTAAAGAAGGGTTGCTGAAGCAGGCAACCCTTTAATTTTTGTCGTGAGGTATACTACCATAAAAGAGCAACATCAAATCAACGAAGAAATTCGTGACAGAGAAATCAGAGTTATTTCGGCTACGGGCGAACAGCTTGGTATCATGAGTGCGTCGGAAGCATTGCGCATCGCGGAAGAAGAGGATTTGGATTTGGTGAAAATTTCCCCCAACGCAGTCCCTCCCGTATGCAAAATCATGAATTACGGTAAGTTCAAGTTTGAACAAGCGAAGCGTGAAAAGGAAAACCGCAAAAATCAAAAGGTAATCGAATTGAAAGAAATTTATCTTTCGATGACGATTGATATTGGCGATTTAAACGTAAAAGCGAAGAAGACGGTTGAAATGCTTGGCGACGGCAACAAAGTTAAGGTTTCTATCCGTATGCGCGGCAGACAGCAAGCGCACGCAGCAATGGGTATTGACGTAATGCGCCGTTTCTTTGATATGCTTGGCGGCAAAGCGGTTATGGATAAAGAGCCCAAGACGGAAGGAAGAAACATTTTGATGATTCTTTCGCCCGCAAAATAAAACAGCGAAACTTCGGTTTCGTCCTATGGACGAGCCTGGTTATATAAAATGAGAAAAAAATTCGGAGGATAAAAATATGCCTAAACAGAAAACACATAGCAGTACCATAAGACGTTTCTGGCTCACCGGTTCCGGTAAAGTAAACCGTTCTCACAGCGGTAAGAACCACAAAGCAGAAACCAAGAACAGAAAGAGAAAGAGACATTTGCGTCAAGGCGCTCTCGTTAATTCCACGCAGGAAAGCACGGTTAAGAGCATGATGCCTTACAAAAAATAAGAAAGGAGATAAGAGATTATGCGTATTAAGAGAGCAGTGAACGCAGTTAAAAAGCGTAGAAAAATTTTTAAACTTTCTAAAGGTTACTTCGGCAGCAAGAGCCGTTCTTACAGAATCGCTAGAGAAGCGGATATGAAATCGTTGAACTATGCGTACATCGGAAGAAGATTGAGAAAGAGAGATTTCCGTCGTCTTTGGATTACCAGAATCAACGCAGCTGCAAGAATCAATGGTATTTCTTACAGCAAGCTTATGCACGGCCTTAACGTTGCAGGTATCAACCTCAACAGAAAGGTACTTGCTGATTTGGCAGTACACGATGCAGCAGCATTTGCTCAACTCGTTGAAAAAGCTAAGGCAGCGCTCTAATTTTTAAAACAAAAGCCTTTTAGTAACGTAAAAGGCTTTTTGCTTTATTTATCGAACCCAAACTTTTATTGCAAACGCGCCCCGAAAAGGGAAAAATCGCGTAAAAGCAAGGGAGGAACGTATGTTATTGACGTCTAAAAATAATCCTCTCATCAAGGACATGGTGGCGTTAAAAGACAAAAAAGGTCGTCGGGAGCAAGGCGCTTTTATGGTGGAAGGCCGTAAAATGGCGCTCGAATGTTTACGCAGTGATTTTGAAATTGAAAAGGTGTTCGTCGGTGAAAATTATCACGGCGATTTGCCTTTTTCCGAAGAAAAAATCGTCTACGTTTCCGACGATTTACTTCGTCATATTTCCGATGAAAAAACACCGCAAGGCATCGTTTGTAGGGTAAAAATCCCCAATCGTCCGCTTTGCGCGCCTGCGGAACGCTGTTTGTTTTTAGACGGCGTAGCGGATCCTGGCAACGTCGGTACGATTATTCGTACGGCAAATGCGGCAGGCTATACGTCCGTATATATGACGCAAGATTCGGCGGATGCATATTCGCCTAAAAGCGTTCGTGCGAGTATGAGCGGTATCTTTTTTACGAAAATTTACCGTGCGGAACGTTCGGAGATTTTGTCAATCCTTGACCAAATTCCTATCGTCGTGGCGGACATGGGTGGGGCAAACGTGTTTTCCTTCACTCCGCCTAAGCAATACGCTTTGGCAATCGGCAACGAAGCAAATGGGATTTCCGAAGAGACCTTTGCAAAGGCTACGCACACGGTAAAAATTCCGATGCAAGCGACGCAAGAAAGTTTGAATGCGGCAATATCCGCAGGGATTATTATGTACGTTTTACAACGTGACGAATTAAAATAATAAACGATTAGGAGATTAAGTATGTCTGGACATAGCAAATGGCATAATATACAAGCAAAAAAAGGTAAGGCAGACGCAGCGAAGGGTAGAATTTTCACCAAACTTGGTAGAGAAATTGCCGTAGCTGCAAAAGACAACCCCAATCCTGAAACCAACAGCAAGCTTGCGGATATTATCGCAAAAGCAAAAGCTGCAAACATGCCCAACGATAACATTCAACGCAGCATTAAAAAAGCTTCGGGTGAATTGAAGGGTACGGATTATAAGGAATTGATTTACGAGGGCTACGGCGTAGCAGGCTCGGCAGTTATCATTGTTACGCTTACGGACAACGTAAACCGTACGGCAGGCGACGTTCGTTCTATCTTGTCGAAGAACGGCGGTTCGATGGGTAACACGGGTTGCGTATCCTACAACTTCGAAAACAAAGGTTACATCGTTGTGGAAAGAACGGTAGAACTTGACGAAGATACGATGACAGAATACGCGTTGGAAGCAGGCGCGGACGAAAGTCGGAGGCCAAGCGGTCTTAGGAAGACAATG
>JAZOVQ010000087.1:0-15710 GCA_045658805.1 Candidatus Scatosoma sp. | reverse complement strand
GAATTAAGTGTTTCTAGTGATGTAATAAATATCGATTCTTATGCCTTCGCCAATTGCGACAGCTTAACAAGCGTAATAGTAGACGATAATGTTTCGAGAATTGGTTCTTATGCATTCGCTTATTGCGATGGCTTAACAAACGTCACAATCGGCGAGGTATCGAGCATTGATTCATATGCATTCTATCGTTGTAGCACTTTAACGGAAATAACGTTACCGTTTGTGGGAGCGAGTAAATTTGCTACGGGATATGAGGCGGTGTTTGGGTATATATTCGGATATTTCTCTTCAACAAAAAGTTACACTTCCAGCAATGCTACATATCAGTATGGATATTGGCCGGGGGAGAACAGTTCGAATTATCGTTATTATCATTATTATATTCCTATGAGCTTAAAATCGGTAACGATTATGGGCGGAGAGATTGGGGATAATGCGTTCTATAATTGTAGTAGCTTGACGAGAATTATAATTCCCGATAGTGCAAGGTGGATTGGTGGTTTTGCACTCTATAATTGCAGTAGTTTAACAAATATCATGGTATCGGAAAATCATACAAATTATAAATCAGTAGACGGAAACTTATATAGTAAAGATGGAACAGTACTGATACAATATGCAATCGGGAAAACGGCAACCTCGTTTACTATTCCCGACAGCGTAACGAGGATTAGTGGTTTTGCGTTCGCTTATTGTAGTAATTTGACAAGTGTTATAATTCCTGACAATGTAACAAGTATTGGAAATAATGCATTTGATGTCTATTATAGCAGTAGTTTAACCATTTATTGCGAAGCAGAAAGTCAGCCAAGTGGATGGGATCCATCTTGGAATGAATCGAACTGTCCTATCGTTTGGGGGTATAAAAAGGAAAATTAAAAAATAAAAGCAAAGGAGAAATAAAAATGCCGAAGAATATTCAATCGAACTTGCCGACAAATATGAAAATTGTTTCTTTATATGGGAGTGGCGGAACAGGGAAAACGACTACTTTGAAGATTTTGGCAAACGAAACCAGTCTTGAAGAACTTTCGGCGTACGCGGAAAAGCTCGGCGCGCCTGAACTTCCTGGCAGCGGCAAGCAAGAAAGCTTGGAAAGCATTGTAAATAGCATACTATTTGGTTAAAAAAATGAATACGTATATTGGAATTGATTTAGGAACTTCGTCGGTGAAACTGCTGTTGGTGGGCGCCGACGGAAGTATCCTCAATTGCGTGACGAAAGAATATCCAATTTTTTATCCGAAAAGCGGTTGGAGCGAACAAAACCCTATCGATTGGTTAAACGCCACGAAAGAGGGGATTGCACAGCTGTTAAACGGGTATAATCGTTTGGACGTCAAAGGGGTGTCTTTCGGCGGTCAAATGCATGGGTTGGTGCTGTTGGATGAGGCGGACAACGTAATTCGCCCTGCTATTTTGTGGAACGACGGCAGAACGCAAAAACAAACGGAATATCTCAACGAAGTTGTGGGGAGAGAAACTCTCTCTAAACTGACGGCAAATATTGCGTTTGCAGGCTTTACCGCGCCTAAAATTCTTTGGGTAAAGGAAAACGAGCCTGAAAATTTTGCGAAAATAGCAAAAATTATGTTGCCCAAAGATTATTTGGCGTATATGCTGACGGGGGTACACGCTACCGATTATTCGGATGCAAGCGGTATGCTGTTGTTGGACGTAGAGGGCAAGCGCTGGTCCAAGCAAATGTGTGAAATTTGCTTTGTTAAAGAAGCGTGGTTGCCGAAATTATACGAAAGTTTCCAATGTATCGGCGGTATGCGCGCGGAATATAATTTGCCTAACGCAATGGTGATGGCTGGCGCAGGCGATAACGCGGCGGCGGCAATTGGTACGGGTACGATAGGCAACGGCGATTGTAACATTTCGCTAGGTACAAGCGGAACGGTGTTTGTGTCCCGTGATACCTTTTTTGTGGACGAAGGTAACGCCTTGCACTCCTTTGCGCATGCAAACGGGAAATATCATTTGATGGGCTGTATTTTATCTGCCGCAAGCTGTAATAAGTGGTGGATGGAAAACGTCTTGCAAACGCAAAATTTTGCGGCGGAGCAAGAGGGACTTGAGGAGCTTCTTGGGGAAAACGAAGTGTTTTTCCTGCCCTATTTGATGGGGGAACGCAGTCCGCACAACGACGTCAACGCAAAGGGGGCGTTTATCGGTATGCGCCCTGACACTACGAGAAAACAAATGTCCCTTTCCATTATGGAAGGCGTTGCGTTTGCTTTGCGTGATTGTATGGAAATTGCGCAAGGGGATTCGTTGAAGATTGACAGCACGAAAATATGCGGCGGCGGGGCGAAAAGCCGTATTTGGAAACAAATTATTGCCAACGTATTCGGGGTGCCTGTTTCTACGTTAAACGTCGAGGAAGGCCCTGCGTATGGCGCGGCTATTTTGGCGATGGTTGGCGCAAAGGAATACTCGTCGATAGAAGATGCGGTAAAGCGCGTTGTGTCGGTAAAAGAAACCGTTTTGCCCACCAAAACGCTCACGGAAAAATATGAGAAGCAATATTGCAAATTTAAAAAATTCTACCCTGCGTTAAAAGGTTTGTTTTAAGTAGGGCAGACGCACTTTTGAAAACGGCTTTTTCTATATGGAAAAGCTTGTTTTCATATTTGGCGTAAAGATTTTGAGAACTTGCTTTCAATCACTTGCAATTGCGTGGAAAAAGTTGTATTATAAATAAGGACGGAAGTATTCGTCGCAAATGGAGAAAACGTATGTATTGTATAGGATTTGATATCGGCGGAACCAAATGCGCCGTTTCGCTTGGCGAAATTATTGGTGACAACATTAAGGTGGCAGCGCGCCAAGAAACGCCCACCCAGCCTTCGCCTACGGACACGTTGGCAATTTTGTTGCCTTTCGTGAAAGAATGGAAGGAAAAATATGGCGTGACAAACGCAGGGGTAAGCTGTGGCGGTCCTTTGAACAGTAAGACGGGGGTGATCGTGTGTCCGCCCAATTTGGCAAGCGGTTGGCACGATTTCGCCATTGTGGATTACATATATAAAACGACGGGCTTGACGGCAAAATTACAAAACGACGCCAATGCTTGCGCTGTAGCAGAATGGATGTTTGGCGCGGGGCAAGGCACGAAAAATATGGTCTTTTTCACCTTTGGTACGGGGCTTGGCGCAGGATTGATTTTGGACGGAAAATTGTATGCTGGAACCAACGACAACGCTGGGGAAGCAGGGCATATTCGTTTAGCGAAAAAAGGTCCGTACGGCTTTGGGAAATACGGCTCATTTGAGGGATTTTGTAGCGGAAGCGGTATTGCAAAATTGGCGGTTCAAATGGCGGAACGCTCGAAAAATGTACCCGATTATATGAAAAAGGAAGGGGGCAGGTACGAGATTACGACCAAAGAACTGGCAAAAGTGGCCTTTGCAGGGGATAAATTTGCTAAGCGCGTTTTTGCAAAAAGCGGTGAAATGCTCGGCAAGGGTTTGAGTATTATTATCGACGTTTTGAACCCTGAAAAAATTGTAATTGGCGGCGTATTTATGCGCTCGTCGGCACTGTTGCTACCTGCCATGAAAAAACAATTGGCGAAAGAAGGCTTGACGGAAAGCGTAGGCGTGTGCGAAATTGTGCCTGCAAAACTTAGCGAAAACGTTGGGGATATTGCGGCGCTTGCTATTGCGAAAGGCAACTAAACGGATAAGGAGAAAAATATGAAAGACGGAACGAAGAAAATTATTGAAGAATTGGCTTTGCGTTATCCTGCATTGGAAACGCAGCTTCCCAATATCGAGCAGGCGTTTGAGTTGTTAAAAACCTGTTTTGAAAACGGAAATACGTTATATATATGCGGTAACGGCGGTAGCTCGGCCGATTGCGAACATATCGCAGGCGAGCTTTTAAAAAGCTTTAAAAAATGCCGTCCTTTGCCTGCTGATTTTGCGGACAAGCTTGCGCAATACGGCGAAAAGGGTGAAGCGCTTATCAAGGGGTTAGAATGTGGCTTGCCTGCGGTTTCGCTTTGCGGACATTTTGCGTTTTCTACGGCGTACGGCAACGATAAGGATCCCATGTTCACCTTTGCGCAACAAGTAAACGTTTGGGGTAAAAAGGGCGACGTTTTGCTGTCTATTTCCACGTCGGGCAATTCGAAAAATTGCGTTTATGCAAGTTTGGTTGCTAAAGCAAAGGAAATGAAAGTGCTTGGCTTGCTCGGCAATACGGGCGGTGAATTGAAAAGGCTTTCGGACGTGGCAATCGTTGCGCCTGAAAAAGAAACCTTTAAAGTGCAAGAACTCCACTTGCCCATTTACCATTGCCTTTGCGCAATGATTGAAGAGGAGTTTTTCTCTTAAAAAACAAAAATGAGGGTACCATGTACGAGGTTATTTGCGTAAAATGCGTAAATAGCCTCGTTTTTTATTAAAAAAATAGCCTAACGTTAGGGTGAAAAATGAAAAAATGTGAATTTTTTTCAAAAATGATAGGGTATAGGGAAAATAAGCCATATAGCGGTAAAAAGGAAAAATACACGCCAAAAAATGTGAAAAATTCACAAACAAAAAAAGTAAAAGAAAAATTGTGTTGAAAGTTTGCATTTTTTTATTATATTTGTTATAATAAACATATATAGTGTAATAAGGGCGAAAATACTTAAGGCAAAACGAAAGAGAACGACGCGAGGTGCTTTATGGAATATTGTTTGCAAGCAGGAACTATCACCGAAACGATATCGGTTTCCGCGCAAAAAACGCACGCTTGTTTTCGCTCGCCCTTTTTTCAAGGAAAATGCGTTTTCGCGCGCAAAAAATGTAAATAGGTAAAACAATTGGAGTGCAAATGTCTTGCCCTCCATTTCTTTTTAAATTCACAAAAAAAGGAGATTTGTATGGCAAAAGTCGGCATTTTAATGGGCAGTAAATCGGATTTTGACGTAGTGAAACCTGCGGTCAACGTATTGAAAAAATTTGGCGTAGAAGCGGAGGTTCGCGTTATTTCCGCGCACCGTACGCCTGACGAGGCGCATGATTTTGCTTCGACGGCGCAAGAACGCGGTATCGAAGTGTTGATTTGCGCGGCAGGGAAAGCGGCGCACCTTGGCGGTGTAATTGCTGCTATGACTACCTTACCCGTAATCGGCTTGCCCGTAAAAACGGATATGATGGGCGGTTTGGACAGCTTGCTTTCCATTGTGCAAATGCCTGCTGGTATTCCCGTTGCAACCGTTGGCGTAAACGGCGGCGAAAACGCAGGGCTTTTGGCTCTTCAAATTTTAGGTATCAAATATCCCGAAATTCAATTGCAACTTGTTTCCTACAAGGCGGCAATGAGGGAGAAGATTAACGCTGACGACGCCGCTTTACAAGAAATGCTTTGAAAATCGGCGTAATACTTCGTCGAGCTTGCGTTTTTTCTCGGTTACGTACGTCTATGTACGCGCCCTCAAAAAAGCCTCGCTCTTCTTGTCTTACTTGCTTTTGAAAGCATTTCAAAGACGGAAAATCGGCGTAATACTTCGTCGAGCTTGTGTTAAAAACTATCCTTATTTTCACACGAAAAATTACAAAGGCAGATTAGCAACTCACATTACAAAAAAGAAAAAAATTAACATACATGGAGAAAAATATTATGGAAAAGAAAGATCAACTTTACGAAGGCAAAGCAAAAAAAGTATACGCAACCGACAACGACAGTATGGTTATCGTATCTTACAAAGATGATGCAACGGCATTCAACGGTTTGAAGAAAGGTACCATTGAAGGCAAGGGCGTTATCAACAACAAAATGAGCAATTTCCTTATGCAAATTCTTGAAAAACAGGGCGTAAAAACCCATTTTGTAGAGGAACTTTCCGATAGAGAAACGCTTGTAAAGAAAGTGAAAATTTTGCCTTTGGAAGTTATTATTCGTAACATTTCCGCAGGTTCGTTTGCAAAGCATTACGGCGTAGCGGAAGGCATTGTTTTCGAAGAACCCACCATCGAATTTTCCTATAAAAACGATGATTTGGGCGATCCTTTGCTTAACGAATATCACGCACTTGCACTCGGCCTTGCAACCAAGGCGGAAATTGCGCTTGTAAAATCTATGGCATTCAAAATTAACGAAGTGTTGAAAGAATATTTCAAAAAGCTCAACGTTACCCTCGTAGATTTCAAAATCGAATTTGGTAAAACGGTGGACGGTGAAATTGTCCTTGCAGACGAAATCTCTCCCGACACTTGCAGATTCTGGGATTCGACGACGGGCGAAAAATTGGATAAGGACCGTTTCCGTCGTGATTTGGGCGGCGTAGAAGGCGCTTACCAAGAAATGATGAGACGTTTGATGGGAGAATAAGCCAATGGCTGTGCTTGGTATTTTCGGAACGGAAACGGCGGACGTCGCTTCGAGCATATATTACGGCTTGTATTCCTTGCAACACAGAGGACAAGCAAGCAGTGGGATTGTTGTCAACGACGACGGCGTATTCCATGCTTATAAAGATTCAGGCTTGGTCAACGAAGTGTTCACGCCCAACGTTTTAAAAAGCTTAGGCAATGGTCAGCTTGCGATAGGCAACGTGCGTTACGGTACGTCGGATACAAAGGATCGTATCAATGCCGAACCGATTGTTGTAAACCACAGCAAAGGCCGCATGGCAATTTCTCTTGACGGGAAACTTGTCAACAGTGCGGAATTAAAAAATGAAATGGAATTAAAAGGTTCCATTTTCCATACGGGCAACGATGCAGAATTGATTTCGGCGCAAATCATTATGGAACGTATTGCATGCAGCTCCATTGAAGAAGCGGTTTGCCGTGCAATGGCGAAGCTGGACGGGGCGTATTCCTTGTTGATTATGTCGCCGCAAAAGCTGATTGCTGTTCGCGATCCCAACGGTATGCACCCTCTTTGCTACGGTCAACGCGGCGATGGCGAATACGTAGTGGCAAGCGAAACTTGCGCGTTAAATTCCGTAGGCGCAACCTTTATCCGCGATATTGAGCCTGGGGAAGTGGTAGTGTTTTCGAAAGATGGCATTCGTTCGATCAAAGACCATTGCGGTAAAAAGCCCGAAAGATTGTGCGTTTTCGAATATCTTTACACCGCTCGTCCCGATTCGGTTATTGCAGGTCGTTCGGTGCACGCGGCGAGAAAGTGCGCAGGCGCGTTACTTGCAAAGGCGCATCCCATTCAAGCGGACGTTGTTATCGGCGTACCCGATTCGGGCTTGGACGCGGCGCTTGGCTATGCGGAAGCTTCGGGCATACCTTATGGAATCGGCTTAATTAAAAATAAATATATCGGCAGAACGTTCATTGATCCAGGTCAAAACGTTCGTGAGGATAAAGTTCGTATCAAACTCAACCCCGTTGCGGAAACGGTGCGCGGGAAGCGTGTTATTATCGTAGACGATTCTATCGTACGCGGTACGACGTCGGCGAGAACGGTAAAATTATTGTGGGAAGCTGGAGCGAAAGAAGTGCATTTACTTTCTTCGGCACCTGCATTCCTTAACCCTTGCTATTACGGTACGGATATTTCGTCGAGAAAGGCGTTGATTGCTTGCAATCATTCCAATGCGGAAATTGCGGAAATTATCGGGGTAACCTCGGTGGGATTCCTGCCTTTAGAGGACGTATTCAAGCTTGGCGAAGGTAGCAGCTGCAAAGGTTATTGCGCGGCATGCTTCGATGGGAAGTATCCCACGGCGGAACCCACTTCGTTCGGGGACAGTAAATTTGATCACAAAATTTCCGAAAACAAAAATAAATAACGGCGTTTTCGGCGGCATAGAAAAACACTTAGGAGAAAATATACAATGGCAATTTCTTACAAAGACAGCGGCGTAGACGTAACTAGAGGCTATAAAGCGGTTGACCTTATGAAAAAACACGTAAAATCCACCTATACCCAAAACGTTATCGGGGATTTGGGTTCGTTTGGCGGTTTCTTCTCCATTGCAGGAGAAAAAATGGCGGAACCCGTACTCGTTGCCGGTACGGACGGCGTTGGTACGAAACTGAAATATGCATTTTTGCTCAACAAGCACGATACAATCGGTATCGACGCAGTTGCAATGTGCGTAAACGATATCGTTTGTCAAGGCGCAAAGCCTTTGTTCTTCCTCGATTATTACGCTTGCGGACGTCTTTATCCCGAAGCGGAAGCCGAAGTGGTAAAGGGTATTGCGGACGGTTGCCGTATGGCAGGTTGCGCGTTGATCGGCGGTGAAACGGCGGAAATGCCTGGTTTCTATCCCGATGGTGAATACGACCTTGCAGGCTTTGCGGTAGGTATCGTGGATAAGCAAAAGGTTATCAACGGCAAAAACATTCAACCTGGCGACGTATTGATTGGTTTAAAATCGTCGGGCGTGCATTCCAACGGCTATTCGTTGGTGCGCAAACTTTTTGGTGACAGCGATAAAGCGGCGTTGGAACAATACGACGAACGCCTTGGCGCAACGGTTGCCGAAGTGTTGTTGAAGCCTACGAAAATTTACGTTAAGAGCATTTTGAATTTGATTGAAAAGGTAGAAGTAAAGGGTATCGCGCACATTACGGGCGGCGGTTTCATTGAAAACGTACCCAGAATTTTGCCTGAGGGCGTTGCGGCGGAAATTGAGAAGAATTCCTACGACGTTCCCCCTGTATTCAAAGTAATGCAAGAAAAAGCGGGTATCACCGACGAACAAATTTACAATACCTTCAATATGGGTATCGGTATGGTTGTTGTCGTATCCCCCGAAAACGTAGAAACGGCGATGCAATCTCTTACCGAAAGCGGTGAGGAAGTGGTTGTTATCGGTAAAGCGGTGGCAGGTAAGGGAGTTATCCTTAAATGAAAAAAATAGCGGTATTTGCGTCGGGCGGCGGTACGGATTTTCAGTCGATTATTGACGCAAACGAAAAAGAGAATTTTTGCGAAATTTCCTATCTTGTGGCGTCTAAAGCTGGCATAGGAGCAATTGACCGCGCGCAAAAGCATGGTATCAATACCCTTGTGTACGATAAGGAAAAGTATGCGGACAAGCAGGCGTTTTACGCTGACGTTGCAAAAACGCTGAAAGAAAACGGAGTGCAATTGGTGGTGCTTGCAGGCTGGCTTTTGGTTATTCCGCCCGAATTTATTAAAGAATTTACGGACGCAATTATCAACATTCACCCCTCGCTTATTCCCTCGTTTTGCGGTATGGGCTATTACGGGTTGAGAGTGCATCAAGCGGCCATTGAATACGGCGTGAAGCTGAGCGGCGCGACGGTGCATTTCGTAGAAGCGGACGTAGACGGCGGCGCAATCATTATGCAACGCGCTGTACCTGTGGAAAACGACGATACGCCCGAAAGCTTACAGCAACGCATTTTGGCGGTGGAACACCAAATGTTACCGCAATGCGTAAAGCTGTTTTGCGAGGGCAAAGTGGAAAAATGCGGCAGGCATGTACGCATTCATTAAAAAAAATAACGAACGGAGAACGAGAATGAACGTTTTGGTTATCGGTAACGGCGGTAGAGAACACGCCGTTATACAGGCGCTTGCGAAATCGCCGAAAGTAAATAAAATTTATGCGATGAAAGGCAACGCAGGCATTGCAGAGCTTGCCGAACTTGTCAACGTGGATTATTGCGATGTGAAAGCGGTGGGCGATTGGTTGGATCAAAAAGGCGACGTTGATTTTACGGTAGTTACCCCCGACGATCCTTTGGCTTTGGGTTTGGTGGACGAATTGCAAAGCCGCGGACATCGCGCTTTTGGCCCTGAAAAGAAAGCGGCTATCATTGAAGCAAGCAAGGCGTTCTCTAAAGAATTGATGAAAAAATACGGTATTCCCACGGCGAAATACGAAACCTTTTCCGATTATGCTGCGGCAAAGGCATACGTTGACGTTTGCGATATTCCCGTCGTTTTGAAAGCGGACGGATTGGCGCTTGGCAAAGGGGTGTTGATTTGCAAAACTCGCGAAGAAGCGCAGGACGGCTTGAAAGAAATGATGCTCAATTGCAAATTCGGCAGCGCAGGCAGTAAGGTTGTCGTTGAGGAGTTTTTGGAAGGGCCCGAAGTTTCCGCGCTTGCATTTACCGATGGTAAAACGATGGTGCCTATGATTACAAGCTGTGATCACAAGCGTGCTTTGGATAACGACGAGGGCTTAAATACGGGCGGTATGGGTACTTTCTCGCCTGCTCCTTTCTTTGGTGAAAACTCCGCGAAAGAAGTAATGGAAAAGATAATGCTGCCTACCATGTACGCGATGAATGCTGAAAACCGTACCTTTAAAGGGGTGCTGTATTTCGGCTTAATGAAGACCAAAGACGGATATAAGGTTATTGAATATAATTCCCGTTTTGGCGATCCTGAAACGCAGGTTATCCTGCCGATGCTCAAAACCGATTTGATGGATATTTTCCAAGCGGTTGTGGACGAAAGACTGGACGAAGTGGAAATTGAATGGGAGGACGGCGCGTGCGTATGCGTAGTGCTTGCAAGCGGCGGTTATCCCGAAGCGTATGAAAAGGGCAAAGAAATTACCTTTGGGGCATTGGATAAAGAGGTTATCCTTTGTCACGCAGGTACGGCGCTCAAGGACGGAAAAATTGTAACGAGCGGCGGCAGAGTGCTTGGCGTTTGCGCAAAAGGCGACAGCGTGGAAACGGCGAGAGCAAAAGCGTATGCAAATGCGGAAAAGATTTCCTTTGAGGGAATGTATTATCGCAAGGATATCGGTATCAAATACCGCGACGTGGAAAAATATTGAGGAAAAAGTGATATGATTTACAGAATTTTTGTGGAAAAGAAAGACAACGTACAGGCAAGAAAGGAAGCGGCGGACGTTAAAACCCTCCTCAACATTCAAACGGAAGATTTTCGTTTGGTGCTTCGCTATGACGTGGAAGGTATTAGTGAAGAGGAGTTGAAAGCGGCGCTCGGTACGGTATTCTCCGAACCGCCCGTTGACGACGTATATTTGGAAGCGTTGGAAATTCCCGCAGGCTATAAGGCGTTTGCCGTTAGCTATTTGACGGGGCAATACGACCAACGCGCGGACAGCGCGGCACAATGCGTGCAGTTGCTTACCAAAAAATCCCGTCCTACCGTTAAATGCGCGAAAGTGTTTATGGTAAAGGGCGTTTCCGATGAACAGCTTGCCGCTATTAAAAAGCATATCATTAACCCCGTAGAAAGCGAAGAGGTTGGTTTTGAAAAGCCCGAAACGCTTGTTAGAGCAACGGTGGCAGGTGCGGAAGTTGCCGACGTGGACGGCTTTATCTCGATGTCGGATGAAGAAATTGCGGCATACCATAAAAATATCGGTTTCGCAATGAGCGTTGCGGATTTGGTTTTCGTACGCGATTATTTCAAGAGCGAACAGCGCAACCCTACCGAAACGGAATTGAAAGTAATTGATACGTATTGGTCTGACCATTGCCGTCATACGACGTTTGCAACGCAATTGAAAAACGTAAAAATTACGTCCGAAAATAAAAACATTCAAAAGGCGTACCACTTGTACGAGGAATTGTATCAAGAACTCAACGGCAAGCGCGCGGATAAATATCCTTGCTTAATGGATATTGCTACGATTGCCGCAAAGAAACTGAAAAAGGACGGCAAGCTTGACAATTTGGATATTTCCGACGAAACCAACGCTTGCTCCATTCAAATTGAAGCGGAAATCGACGGGAAGAAAGAAGCGTATCTCGTAATGTTCAAAAACGAAACGCACAATCACCCTACGGAAATTGAGCCTTTTGGCGGCGCGGCTACCTGTTTGGGCGGCGCAATCCGCGATCCACTTAGCGGTAGAACGTACGTGTATCAAGCAATGCGTATTACGGGCGCGGCGGATCCGAGAGAAAAGTTGGAAGATACCTTAAAGGGCAAACTTCCTCAACGTGCTATCACGCAAAGAGCGGCGTCGGGTTTCTCGTCCTATGGCAACCAAATCGGTTTGGCGACGGGTATCGTAGACGAAGTGTACCACGAAGGTTATAAAGCAAAGCGTTTGGAAACGGGCTTCGTTGTCGGCGGCGCAAGAAAGGATATGGTATATCGTGAAGCGCCCAAAGCAGGGGACGTAATCGTGCTCCTCGGCGGCGAAACGGGCCGCGACGGTTGCGGCGGCGCAACGGGTTCTTCCAAGGCTCACGACACCCATTCGGTTGAAACTTGCGGCGCGGAAGTGCAAAAGGGTAACGCATTGACCGAACGCAAATTGCAACGCTTGTTCCTTAACAAGGAAGCAACGAGAAAAATTAAAAAATGTAACGATTTCGGCGCAGGCGGCGTATCCGTTGCAATTGGTGAGCTTGCGGACGGTTTGAATATTGATTTGGATAAAGTGCCCAAGAAATACGAGGGCTTAAACGGCACCGAGCTTGCCATTTCCGAATCGCAAGAACGTATGGCGGTGGTTGTAGACGCAAAGGACGTAGACAGCTTTATCGCGCTTGCGGCGGAAGAAAACTTGTCGGCAACGCCTGTGGCTGTCGTTACGGATACGGGCAGAATGAAAATGTTCCTCAAGGGCAAAGCTATCGTGGACATTTCCCGTGATTTCCTTAACACCAACGGCGTGAAGCAGGAAACGGAAGTGGAAATTGACGACAGCGTAACCACTTGGTTTGATAAAAAGTTGGGTTTGAACTTTACGGAACAAACGCAAAAGGTGATTTCCGACCTCAACGTTTGCGCAAAGAAAGGTCTTTCCGAAACGTTCGATTCGACCATTGGTTCGAGAACGGTATATATGCCTTGGGGCGGTAAAACGCAACGCACGCCTGCTATTGCAATGGCGGCAAAAATTTGCGGCGGCGAAACGGACGTTTGTACCGTTTCCGCGTATGGCTATTCGCCTTATCTTATGGAAACCAGCCCCTTTGTCGGTGCAATTTATTCGATTGTAGCTTCCGTTTCTAAAGTGGTGGCAACGGGTGCAAAATATAGCGATATTCGCTTGACGTTGCAAGAATTTTTCCGTAGAATGACCAAGGAAGCCAAGGTTTGGGGTATGCCCACTTCGGCGCTTTTGGGTGCATTGTACGCGCAAATCGGGCTTGGTCTTGGCGCAATTGGCGGTAAGGACAGCATGAGCGGTACGTTTGAAAGCATTCACGTACCTCCCACGCTTATTTCCTTTGCTTTGGCGCCCGCAAAGGCAAGCCAGCTTATCACCAACGTCTTGAAGGGCGGTGAAAAATTGTATCATATTCCCGTACCCAAGGACGAACAATCGGTACCCGATTTCGAAGCTTTGAAAGGGGTGTACGATTGGGTATTTAAAAACGTACAAAACGGCAACGTCGGCTTCGCTACGGTGGTAGAAAACGGCGGCGTTGGCGCGGCGGTTATCAAATCCGCACTCGGTAATAGCATTGGCGTGAATTTTGCAATGAATGCCGACCAATTGTACAGCGAAGGCTATGGCGACCTTATCGTTTCCGTTAAGGACGAAAAGACGCTTGCAGGCCTTACGGCAAGCTATATCGGTGAAGCAAACAGCGCGCAAAAGTTTGTTTGCGGAAAGGAAGAAGTTTCGCTTGAAAACGTAGTCAACGCGTACATGGGTGCCTTGTCTACGGTATTCCCCATTACGGCGGACGCTGACGGAAAGGCGGAAAATTGCGATTATCTCAAGGGCGTAAGCTATCAAAATATCGGAACGAAAACGGCGAAACCTCGCGTGTTTATCCCTGTATTCCCCGGTACCAATTGCGAATTGGATACGGCAAGAAAATTCATTCTCGCAGGCGCGGACGTGGAAACGGTAGTTGTACGCAACCGCAGCGCGCAGGATATTGAAGAAAGCGTTGCTGCAATTGTGAAGGCTATCAAGAATGCGAACATTATCGCATTCCCCGGCGGTTTCTCTGGCGGTGACGAGCCTGACGGAAGCGGTAAATTTATCGCTACGACCTTCCGTAACCCGTATATTGCGGAACAAGTGGAAGAATTGTTGAACAACCGCGACGGTTTGGCACTTGGTATTTGTAATGGTTTCCAAGCATTGATTAAGCTTGGCTTGGTGCCTTACGGTCACGTTAAAGAAATGACGGCGCAATCGCCTACGCTTACCTTTAACAACATTTCCCGTCACGTTTCAACGGTGGTGGATTTGCGTATTGCTTCTACGTTGTCGCCTTGGCTTTCGGCTTGTAAGGTTGGCGAAGTGTACAAAGTGCCCGTCTCGCACGGCGAAGGTAAAATTGTTGCGCCCGTTGCTGAACTTGAAAAAATGAAAGCAAACGGTCAAATTGCAACGCAGTATGCCGATTTGTCGGGCAATCCTACTATGCTTTCGCCCTATAACCCCAACGGCTCTATGTGGGCAATTGAAGGTATCACTTCTCCCGACGGCAGAGTGCTTGGTAAAATGGGCCACAGCGAACGTATCGGCGATAATTTGTATAAAAACGTCGAAGGCAATTTCGATATGAAAATTTTTGAAAGCGTCGTAAAATATTTTAAATAAGTTTTCAATTAAGCTTTTAAATAAGCCGAGAAAAAATAGAAAGGAGGGGCTGCCGTGATTGATTTTCACACCCATATTTTGCCCCAAATAGACGATGGGGCGAAAACGCCCGAAACGTCTGAACAAATGTTGCAAATGGAAATTTCGCAAGGGGTAAAGACGGTTGTTTTGACACCGCATTATTACGGAAAACACTCGTCCCCCAAGCGTTTTTTGGAAAAGCGAGAAAAGGCGTTTGAACGATTGAACGCGTACCTGCCTATGGGTATTGAGGTAAAAAAGGGCGCCGAAGTGCATTTTACGGGCGTCAATATGCCCGATTTTGAAGAGCTTGCAACGTTGGCAATCGAGGGGACGAAATACATTTTGTTGGAGTTTCCTTTCACTACGGTTTGGCATAGCGGATTGTTTGAAAAATTGGACGATTTTATCTATGAAACGGGCTGTACGCCGATTATCGCGCACGTAGAGCGTTACCGTGAAGTGCAAAAGAAACCTGCGCTGTTAAAACGCTTGACGGATTTAGGGTGCTTGTTGCAGGTAAACGCGCCTGCCTTTTTGGATAAGCATGAGAAAAAGCTTGCTTTTGCCTTGCTGAAACGTGGCATGGTCGACTGTTTGGGAACGGATACCCACGATACGGAATATCGCGCGCCCATTTATGCGGAAGCGAAAGCGGCTGTCGAGGCTGCGGGTTACGCCGAGGCGTGGGAAAAAGCGCAAGCGAAAATGGCGGCTATTTTGCAAGGGGAACAAGTTTACCCTGCGGAATGCAAAAAGATTAAAAAATTGTTTGGAAGGTATTTTTAAGAAGTTTTAACGTTTTTTGTTTGAACAGCGAGAAAATGCGTTACAATAATAATGAGAAAAATAAAAGGAGATATAAAGAAATGGCTAAAATTACGGCAGATACTTTGATTGCAGATTGCTTGCAAATCAACCCCAACGCGCCTGAAATTTTGATGGCGGCAGGCATGCATTGTTACGGTTGCGCTATGGCGCACGGCGAATCGGTTGCTGAAGCGGTAGCAGTTCACGGCGAAGATTTGGAAACGTTGCTTGCAAAGCTCAACGAAGGTTTGGAAGACTGAGAAAAAGGCGAGGAAATTCCTCGCTTTTTTTATTCTGATATAAAGAAAAACCACGCGATAGTCGCGTGGTTCGGTGGAGGTTTACCGATGAGTCTTGAAATAAAAACTCCGATTGTGTATAATGAAAGTATGACCCGCCAGTCAAAATCAAATACACAATCGGAGGATATTAA
>JAZOVQ010000086.1:0-2152 GCA_045658805.1 Candidatus Scatosoma sp. | reverse complement strand
CGTTTTTTGCCCATTTTTTTGCATTTTTTTACACGTTGAAACGTCAATTTTCAGTTTTAACCCCCGATTTTGGGAAAAATCTTGGGAAAAATTTTACGGAATTTCGGGGTATTCGTAGGAGAATTTTTTAATCTCCTGCAGTTGATATTCGTCATCGTAATGCATATAATGCATTTCGTTGACGTCATCACGGCTTGGCGCATGGCCGAGCCAATGCTCGACAAGCGGTTTCGGTATACCGCAGGTCCTGGCCCGAACGTTAAACGTGCGGCGCAGGTCGTGGAGCTTATGCTCCGGACAAAGGTCTTTAAACAGCGCTGATAACGTATCGTCACGGACAATAGGCATATATCCAAGCGGCATAAACTTCCGCAGCATCGGAGAAATAGGGATTCTTCGAATTTTCTCCGGGTGGTTTTTGCGTTGCTTGGCGCCTTTGACGGTGACGAAGTTTTCATCGAAAACAGCTGTTTTTAATTCCGATCGGCGCAAGCCGGCGTAGAGAATAACGACAAAGTTATATGCATAAGGGCTGTTCGTTGAAAACAGCTTATGTATAAACGTAGCTTCTTCTTCCTTTGAAAGCGGTTCGTTTGGCTTTGCCAAATAGAACGGCTTTTTCACGTGCAACATAGGGGAATACTCCAGGTGTTTCGGTACGGCAGCGCCAGTACGAAGGGGGTACATGGCGTATTTTTGCGTACAGAATTTTGCGAAAATCCTTAAAGATGAAGGCTTTCTTTCAACGATACGTCGATTTCTGCCTATAAAATACGGCGCAATTCTGCAATCTTGCTTGGTTCCGTACTGGCGGTACGCGCCCGCGCAAGATATTTGACTCGCTTGCATTTTATAACGGCAGACTGCTATCGTTAATCGACAACCGTTAAAAGAAAACCTTACGAAAAAAGAAAACGGTGGTACTTCGCAAGCGGATCAGCGCGAAAACCACCGTTTTTTTCGGTCTTTAAGTCGGTAAATCTGGTCGGTAAAAGCGACGACACCTTGACCGCCAGGCGCGCGGTCAAGGTGTCGCGGTACACTCCCATTAAATAGTAAGCTGTTTATAGTTATTCGTTGAGTAGAATATAACTTATGGTTTGGAGCTGGACGGTGACTCGTTGAAATAGTTCTTATACGCTCTTGAAAAAGCGTGTATGGAAGAATATTGCAGCTTGTCGCTTACTTGCGTGACACTTTCACCCGCTTGTAACAAGCGTAACGCCGCTTCCATTTTTTTGCTGATAAAGTATTTGTTTAACGGAATGCCCATTTGTGAATGAAAATGCTTGGAAAGATTGTTGACGTTGTAAAAGAATACGTTTTCCAAATCGCTAAGTTTTTTAATTTTAAAAATGTTTTGATCGATATACGTAATAATGTCGTGTGTCAAAATAGCCGCGTCCGTTGGTATGGACTGAGGCTCGCTTTTTGTCTTTTGGGAAATTTTTCGGGAACACTCGATTAAGATATGCTCCAACAGAATAGCAAGCACTCGTGGAGAGTAAATATCTTCATTGCGTAGTTCCTGTAGAATGCTCGAACACAAAGGATAAAGGCTCTCCATGTGATATTTTCGGTTGTTTGTATCTTGGCAGGTCTGCATTAAATAGTTGATAAGCGTGGTTCCTTGCGTTTTTTGCTTCGCATAAAAAGCCAAAAAGAAAAAACGTAAGGGGTCTTGTGCGTCGGAAACGATTTTGTGGGTTTCGTTTGGAAAAGAGAGAAAACAATCATTCTTGCCGATTTCTACGGGGATGTCGTTCGTATAAGAAATTCCCTTTCCGCTAACAACGTATGTAATTTCGAAATAGTTTTGTTGATGGACGGGGATAATCGTATCTTTTGCGCAAAGGGATTCGCCTGCTTGAATTAAAAAATAATTTCTACAACGTTTTGGGTTTAACATGAAGAGATTGTTGTAGGAAATCCGATATTTATTATTAATCATAATAAACTCCGCAGTGTTTTATTGTGGGTATAGTATAACATAAAAAACAATATTTGACAATTATTTAGGCGTGTAAAGCAAAAAAATGTTAAATTTTTGATTGGAATATATTAAATACATGCCGAAAAAATTATGATATAATAAGGGTAAGAATAAAATGGTATAGGTGTATGTTATGCTCATTAAAAATGCATCGGTGAT
>JAZOVQ010000085.1:0-11833 GCA_045658805.1 Candidatus Scatosoma sp. | reverse complement strand
GCTTGATGCATTTCCCTTTCCCTATGGATTTTTTTTTACCTCAATTCAACGCCTGCCCATCTATACAAAAAACAGGCTTGATGCATTTCCCTTTCCCTATGGATTTCTTTTTACTTCAATTCAACGCCTGCCTATCTATACAAAAAAGAGGCTTGATGCATTTCAAGCCTCTTTTTTGTTTATTTTTTTAATTCAACGCGTACATGCCCTGCCCATTTTACCTTTTTATGGCAAAAAATCATTTTCCGCAACAGCGGAGCAACAAACGATAGAGCTGTAATTCGTAATCGTAAGAATAAGGATTGCACCTTTCCCCACGCGCCATTGCCGCAAACGAGCGCATCATTTCGTCGTAACGCCCGTACAATTGACTTTGCGTTTTTTCACCGTCGGCATACCAATTATCCGTTTCGCCGACCGTACGAATGCCCGTATAATATCCCCCGTCCGTCAAGGCCTCCAAGGGGCTTAACGTCACCGCGCCTTTCGTGCCCGTTACCACAAGCTGACGGCGCATATAACCGCCGTATTCTAACGCGCAAGTTTTCGCAACCGAATACCCACGCTCATATTCCAAAGCAACTAGACCAAAATCCTCGCCCTGCGCTCCGTCCTCGCCCGAACGTTTATTGAGGGGTAACACGCGCTTGGGTTGGCCTTGGATACGGAAAATAAGGTCAATTAAGTGACAACCAAGAAAAAAGGTCATGCCGCCCTCAAAGGTCTTAAGCCAATTACGTACGGCAGGCGTATGGTGACAATCCATATTGGCTTCCACGCACACGATATCCCCCAACTCGCCTTTGTCAATTTGTTCCAACAAATTGCATACGGCAGGGTTATATCTATACATATACCCAAGGTGCAACGTCTTGCCCGTTTGCTTTGCCGAGGAAATCAACCCCTCAAAATCGGATAACTGTGTGCCGCCCGGTTTTTCCATGTGCACGTGCTTGCCCTTTTCCACCGCCATACGCGCGTATTTCGTCAAATGAATTTCTTCCGTTTCCACGGCAACCGCTTCAATGGTGGGATCGTTTAAAACGTCCTCTAAACGCAATTCTTGATACCCGTCAAACAACGAAAGCAAATGCGAAAATTTTTCCCTTTCGTCCTCTACGAGGACGTAGCCGACAATTTCAAACAGGTCGGGCATTCCCTTTAGGGTATTGAAAATATCCCTGCCGTGGCTGTATTCGTTAATGCCGATTTGCGCAATGCGAATCTTCTTCATTTTATTCCTTTCTCCAATCAAATTGCACGCCAATGGGGAAGTTTTTATCCGTTGCCAATCTCGTGAACACTTCTTGGCATTCCTGAGGCAAACGAGTTTCCTTTAACAAATTTTTCAACGGCAATCTACCGCCGCCGCACAAACGCAATACCGCTTTGATATCGTCCTCGTGCGTAAAATAACCAGGGTAGGATTCCAACGACGGTCTTGCGCTGGTATGCGCCCCAATCAACGTAATGCCAGGGCCATGGACTTTGTGATAATAATCCACGCTAAAATCGCTGCTTCTCGTACAGCCAAGCAATGCAATACGGCCAAGCTTTGCCATACAATCGAGTGCTTCGTTTAAGCCTGCGCCCAAGCCCGTCACTTCGATAGCCGTTTGCACACCGCCGCCGCTCACTTCGCGCACTTTGTCCGCAAAATTTTCCTCCAAGGGATCAAAAGCGTAATCCGCGCCGTTTTTCAAAGCTTCCGCCCTGCGTTCCGCAACGGGATCACAGGCAATAATCGGGTACGCGCCCGCCGCGCGTGCTTCCATTACGGCAATTTGACCAAGAATCCCCAAGCCCATAACCAGCATGCTTTCGCCCATTTCCAAGCGCACTTTGCGTACCGCCGCCATAGGGAACGTGGCAATTAACGCAAGCGCCGCTTCCTCATAGGACACGCTGTCGTTTTCAATTTTTACTACGTTGCTTTCGGGCAAAACGTTATAATTGACGTGCTTACCCCAATACACAGCCACTCGGTCACCGATTTTGACTTTGGTCACAGCCGAGCCGATAGCTACAACTTCACCCGCGCTGCTGTACCCTACCGTACGCGGGAAAGGCACTTCGGCATCCGAAAAAACGGACACCGCCTTATCCCCCACGAAGTTTGCGCGTTCGGTGCCTGCGCTAATGGTCGAATACACCGTTTTCACCGCGACTTCACTTGGAGACAAATCCGCAAAATCCTTTTGACCAACCGATACGTATTCCGCCTCGTATGCCTTGGGAAAGACGATTTGTTTAATTTCTTTCATGGTTTTCCCCTCATTCCTTGACGATAAGCACCACTTTACCAACGTTTTCGCCGCGATAGAGTACTTGTTGCGCGTCATCCGCCTGCGCCAAAGGGAATGTCTTGTGAATGCGTACTTTTACCTCGCCGCTTTCAAATTTACACCACGTTTTTTCCACAAGCTCGTTCAAAAGCTGACCTTTTTCTTCGGGCGTTTTGCTACGGAGCGTGCTGCCGATAATGCGAATATTTTTAACGAAAATATTTCTAAAATCTACGGGAGAAACGTCCCCTGCAAGGGTTGCAATTTGAATCCAACGGCAGCCTCTTGCCACATATTTTAAGCATCTGCCAAGCGCTTCGCCTGCCAAGCAGTCGATTGCGAGGTTGACGGGATGTCCGTTTTGTTCTTCCTCTTTCAAAACTTCCGCAATGTCTTCCTTGGTGGTGTCTACCACTCTATCCGCGTTCAAATACGCCACTTCCTTCACTTTTTCTTCGCCCAAAACGGTAGTGATAACGCGAAGCCCAAACGCTTTCGCCATGGGGATAACCGCACTTGCCAAACCGCTTGCGCCTGCGTTCATGAGCAACGTTTCCCCTTTCTTCGCTTGTCCAACGTAGAACAAATTGAGGTATGCCGTCATGTAGACTTCGGGAATAGCCGCCGCTTCTGCATAGCTTAAACCGTTAGGGATAGGCATAACCATTTCCGCAGGCACAGCCACGTATTCCGCATAACCGCCGCCGCCCAAAAGCGCGCAAACTTTATCGCCCACTTTCCATTTTGTAACATCGGGCGCTACTTCTTTAATAATACCTGCCACTTCCAAACCAGGCCATTCAGGGCAACCGGGAGGGGGTGGATAGTTACCCTCTCTTTGCAACAAATCCGCGCGGTTAAGCGCCGCTGCATACGTTTCGATAATCACTTCGCCGTCCTTCAACACAGGGTTAGGTACGTCCGTGTAGCTCAAGCTTTGATCCGCTTTATTGATTACAATTGCTTTCATAATTTTTTCTCCTTCTTTCAATATAATCTAAACTGTCTTGCAAACATTGATTTACCTGTTCTTTCCCGAAGGCATAATCCTTATTCCACGGCGCATACGCGTGCGAAAACAGCACGTTTTCAATACGTTCGTCCGCTTTTACCCTTGCCAAAGTTTGCAAGTACGCGTCCTCGTCGTGCGTGGAGCAAAGGTATTTATCTACGCCGTAGCCTTGAATTCCATCGGCGGAAATGAGGGTTTTACTACGTAAATCCAACACTCCGATACAATCGCGCGTGTGCCCTGGCATTGGATAGGTTTGTACGCCTGGCGCAAGCGTTTGGATACCCGTCGCTACTTCCGTTTCGGGATACAACCGAAGCACCATATCCTTTCCCCCTGCGTGGTCCTCGTGCATATGCGACAACACCAAATAACGCAAAGTTTTTACCCCGAGCGCTTCAAGCGCGGGCGCGATATAGTCCGTTACGTCCTCGTCCGTCGTTGCGCAATCGACAAGGATTGCCCCCACGTCCGTCTTAACCAAAAACACGGACGTGTATACGATGTCGAAAGGAATTTTCAACCGATATATCTCTTTTGTCACACTTTCAAACCGTCGCATGCAATTTAAAACCTCGCCTGTTTTACCTTCGTATATATATTGTATTGTTTCGCAAGCCTTTTTTCAATTCCATGATAAAACATAAATATGCCATTTTGAAACATTTTAGCTTGACATTGTGAAAAAAACAGGTTATAATTTTTATATGAACGAACAAGTTTTAACCTATCACAGCAATGAATATTCCCCTTTTGATAACGACGGATATTTGTATCAGCTTATCAAAAACCGTACTTTGGTAAGCATTCCGCACCGGCACGATTTTTTCGAAATCGTGTTTGTTTTGCAGGGTAATGCCACTCATAACGTCGACGGCGTAAGCACGGAAATAAAACAAGGGCAAGTGGTTTTTCTTGCCCCTTCTAACGTACATTATTTTGAAAAACAAAGCCACAACCTCGACGTCTTTTGTTTGTCGATTTTATCGGAAAAATTTGCAAAATTTTTATCCGCGTTTGATTTTGCGCCCGTTTATGGGAAGAATTACACACTGAAAAACCCGCAATTGCAAAAGGAAATTTTACGCCTGCCCACCATGCTTGCACAACGGCAAAAATTGCTGATAAATGCCATTGTTACCGATTTCTTTTCGGAAATTATCCGCAGCGAGCCCATTGAAAATGCAGGCGTTCCTCGCAATTTACAAGCGGCAATTGAGCAAATTAGACGTCCCGAATACATTGGTGACGGAGTGGAAAAATTGGCGGAGCTGGCAGGATATTCCCGTATGCATTTAGGGCGATTGATAAAGCGGCATTACGGCAAAACGCCCGTTGCGCTGTTGCACGATATTCGTATGAGCCTTGCGGCGGAATATTTAGAAAAAACCTCTTTCACCGTTGAAAAAATTGCCGAAAACATTGGTTTATCCTCGTTGAGTCAATTTCACGCCGCTTTTAAAAAGCGGTATGGTTGTACGCCGTACGCCTACCGCCGCCAACAAAGCGCACGTACTCTTGTTCTATAAAAAATATCCCGTAGGTCCACCCTACGGGATTATTTTTATCTCATATTGCTGCTTATAATTCCAATAAGGATACCGATAGAAACCATTGAAATTACAAATCCTCTTATCGTACCTCTCGTCATATCAGGTTTCTCCAGCATTGACGAAATGATAATTGCAGGTATCCCCAAAAAGAACCCCGCCCAAAAACCAATGCGGAATTGTCTTTTTTCCTTTGCTTCCGCTTTCAATCTTATATTTTTCCTCGGCTTAATATAATCTCCCGTCGATACAACTGTCAGGCTTTGAGTTTTCGTTTTTCCCTCCACCGAGCAATTTTGCGCCTCGTATATGTTTTTTCCACACCATGGGCAATAAACCCCCAGTTCTCCCTCTATATATTTCCCACACTGCGGACAAAACATTGCCAAGCCCTCCCTATACCTTTTGTTAAATAAATTATATACGAGAATTTCTCGTATGTCAACTATTTTACGAGGTTTTGTCGTAAAATATAGATATGAATATGGAAGGCATCGGAAAAAGAATAAAAGAAATTAGGTTAGACTGCGGCTTATCCCAGGAAAAGTTTGGGGATTTGTTTTCCGTTTCGCAGGACACCATTTCCTTGTGGGAAAACGGCAAAAGCGTACCCACTACCGAATTTTTAATTGCTATTGCCAAGCAATTTGACGTTTCCGTGGATTATATTTTGTGTTTAAAAGAATATTGACAGCAAAAAGAGAGTTGGATGACATAAACCACCCCTCTTTTTTTTATCGTGCCGTAAAAAATGAGCCTCGCTTTTGATATGCGAAGCTCATTTTGTTTTTAACTAAGTTGTATATTGCTAAGCGTCCAGTTTACATTTTGACTATCTTTTTATCCACAAAAATTGGACATTTTTTAAAAGAAAATGGCATTAAATGACAATTTTTGTAAAAAATTGCCACTGTCCTTATTAAAAAACTAAAACAAAAACCTGCAACTGTCCACAGTTACAGGCTTTTTCTATGTCCTTTTTATGTTGTTTATGCCAACATATTCATCAAATCACGCAGCGCCGTTTCAAACTTCGCGCCATACCAATGCTCCGCATCCCCTTGCGTGTTGATAATACACTTAACGGTGTAATCTGCCGCAATCTTGGCAGCGTCAAAGATAGACTTGTCATTCATAAGCGCACCGACAAATGCGGACGCATAAATATCCCCTGTACCATGTGCGCCTTTGCCGATTTTATCGTGCTCATAATGGCTCATTTTTCCATTGGAATAAACCGCAACGCCCGTCTTGCCCTCGCGGTAGCCAACCCCCGTCATAACAACGGTTTTTGCGCCAAGCGCGCAGAGTTTTTCACAAAGCTCGGTAACGTATGCTTCGTCATAATTTTCACGGTATTCGCAACCAGTGAGGAATGCCGCTTCGGTAATATTAGGCACGAGGATATCCGCCGTTCCGCAAAGCGGCTTCATTGCCTCAACGTAATCCATATCAAAGATAGAATACAATTTGCCGTTGTCCGCCATTGCAGGATCGACAACGCGAACACAATCGTCTTCGCCCATAGTTTCAAGAATATTCTTCACGTAACCAATTTGCTTAATGCTTCCAAGATAGCCCGTATAGATAGCCTTAAATTTAATGTTTTCCTTTTGCCAATGCGCCTGTATTGCAGGCATATCATCAGTAAGATCACGGAAGGTAAAACCGCTGAATCCGCCCGTATGCGTGGAAAGGACCGCGGAAGGCAGGATACACGTTTCAAGCCCGCACGCCGAAAGTATTGGCAACGCAACCGTCAACGAACACTGCCCGACACAGGATATATCCTGAATTGTTAAAATTTTTTTATAAGCCATTTTAGTTTTCTCCTTGCAATTTTTCCAATTTTATTATATAATATTTCTGGCGATATTAAAATAGTCAGAAACGGAGAAAATTATATAACCAGATGAAATATAAAGTTGACAAAAACAGCAGGCCTGTTTATTTGCAAATTTACAAACAAATTAAGAATGATATTATCAATGGGAACTATCCATACAACACCAAGCTTCCGTCCAAGCGCTTGCTTGCAGATGAAACGGAAACAAGCACCGTTACCATTGAGCACGCCTATGGTTTGCTTTGCGACGAGGGATACGTGGAATCGCGGGAACGAAGCGGATTTTTTGTAATTTTCCGTAACTCGGACGGCTTCGCGTTGCCGTCGGAAGCGGAAATCCGCCACAGCGCGATTACATACGCGCCTCACGCAAACCCCAGCTTCCCTTTCTCGGTTTTAGCGAAAACTATGCGAAACGTTATTAGCGATCTCGGCGAAGGCATACTGGAAAAATCCCAAAACAAAGGCTGTTTTGAACTTCGTCTTGCTATCAAGCACTATCTCGCCAAAAACCGAGGCATTCACGTAGACGTGGAACAAATCGTAATTGGTTCGGGCGCAGAGTATTTGTATGGGTTGATTATCGAACTGCTGGGCCGAAACAGGACTTATGGAATTGAATATCCCTCTTACAAAAAGATTGAGCAAGTGTATCTTGCCTACGAAGTTGCATACAAGGCGCTTCCATTGTCCAACGACGGTATTGACAGCACCGCGCTTTTCCATACAACGGCGAGCGTACTTCACACTACGCCTTATCGAAGCTTCCCCACGGGGGTTACGGCTTCCGCCAGCAAAAGACACGAGTATATTCATTGGTCAAACGTTGAGGATAGATATATCATTGAGGACGACTTTGAATCGGAATTTTCGGTTTCCACAAAGCCTGAGGACACGTTGTTTGCGTTGTCTAATAAGGAGAACGTTATTTACTTAAATACCTTCTCTAAAACCATATCGCCGTCCTTACGTATCGGGTACATGGTTTTACCGTCCAAGCTTGTAAACGATTTTGATAAACGGCTTGGGTTTTATTCCTGCACCGTCCCGACTTTTGAACAGCACGTAATTGCAAGACTTATTCAAAATGGGGATTTTGAACGCCATATCAACAAGGTTAGACGTGATAAACGCAAAGAACTGTTGAATAATAAGTAACAGCTAAATGAATGAATAGACAAACGGCAAGGAGCTTTTTCTCCTTGCCGTTTTTTTTAAAAACCTTGCTTTTTACTTTATTTTTTAATATAATATTTTTCTTTTTTCTAAAAGCGCATATATGTTACTGTTTATTCGGCTAAACCACGCCAACAAACCCTCAATAACCGTCACGAAGCAACTATACTCCAAACGCTTTAAAACGCGTTATAAACCGCAAAGCGCCGCCGTGCGACTTCACGCTCAACAATTATCCCACCGACAAAAAAACAGGCATTTATGCGTTTATTTTCGCGCATAAATACCTGTTTCCTGTTTCGTTAACCATGATAGGTATAGCCTACCTACAATTGTTGTGCGTTTACCTGCGCCCTTATACAAAAGCCAACGCAGGTAAAAGGTTTTTAATCGTAGTATTTGTTAACTTCCGCCTGCAACGCAGTGGTATCTCTGGTACCATTGATAACGTAGTAATATTCCTTCATTATCGCTTTAATCGTACCGTCTTCTTCGATAAGACCCAAGTTGCCTTCGCCGTGTACATAAATATCCAAATACCCTTGCGTGTCTTGTTCAGACTTATACAGCCCTTCAAGGTCGCAAAGTCTAAATGCAATAATCGTACAGTTATCCGCGAATGCAAGATTGTCTACTGCCGCCATAAGATTTCCAAATACCGTCGCAGCGAGATCTTCGGTTACGCCGATGGTTTTATAATAGCCATACTCCGATACGTGCGTACCGTAGTCAATCATACCGATTTCGGTGAATACTACCTTAGGCGCATAGCCTGCGAAATTATCCACGAAACGATGATACAAGCTGTTATTCCAATTTACCCAATCCGTTGCGTAATCTCTATTCACTTCGGCTCTCTGCGAACCAAACCAACCCGATTTAATTTCCGCATAGTAAAGCGCACCATGCTCCGTCTTCGTCCAAGCCAAGTAAGGATGCCAGTTCAAAACCGTGAAATAATCTTCAGGATCGGTCGAATTTGCAGGGGTGTAGCCAGCAATTGCAGTGGGAGCAACACCGTCCATAATCACCGTTGCCAACGACGTGATGAAGCCGTCCGTCGAAACGCCCGATGCAGGTACGTTACCGCTGTCAACCGTCAAATACATCAATGCAGGCGACGTTACGTAACCGTTTTGGCTCATGTTCGTATTCACCGCAAGCGTCATGTAGTAAGCAACGTCCGTTAAAATTCTCGCAAGTTCGTTGCTGGAGTAATAGCCGTAATTATTCGTTGCCGTGCTAAAATCATAGCTGCCGCGTTTATGAATTACCAACTGCCCTTCAGGTTCGTTGACACCTTCAAAATAGAATCTAACGTCTTGCCAAGCAATGTTTGCAGCCTGCCAATCCGCAATTTGCGCCGTAAGCAACATATAATAATCGTATTGAACTTTCAACCATTCTGCGTATGCAGCGCTTTCCTTTTCAGGATCGGGTACGCAGTGATAATCCATATACGCTTGTCTGCTGGAATGTTGCGCATAAAATTCGCTCGGAGTTACCCAACCGATTCCGTCTACGTAATAATTTGCATACGTCTTGCTAGGCAACAATTGACCGATAATATACACTTCCTTAATGCCATTGTTTGCCAAAGCATTGATAAAGTCAAACAATTCCGCCGATTTTTCGGGATCCAACGCAACTTCGTTTGCCGAGCCAACGCTCACGTTGTCCGAAAGCCATACACGGAACGCCTCAGCGTTCATTTCGCCTGCGATTCCCGACAACATTTCCGCGGTAGCAATCGTGTTTCCGTTGTTCCAAAGTGCAGAATTAGGTTCCCCTACGCCGTAAACGACACCGTCGGTAAAGAGCGTAGCCAAATCAGCCTCAGAAATGCTCATCACCAACGAACCGTCATTAACGGTTACGGTGAAATTATCAGCGGATACCTTTTTGCCATTGATAAGTATAATTTCGGGTACGTTTACCGAACCAAATTTTGCAATATAGTAATAACCGTTATCGTAAGAAGTTTGGAAAGGCGACGTATATACACGTTCCGTAACCACTTCGTTTACATTGAGGTTACCGCTCTTATAATTCAAATCAACAACAGCATCAATATACATTCTAATTCTATCAAGCGCATCCGTGGAATAATCTTCCGCCGTATCGTTATAAGCGGCTACTGCGATATCGTAAACCGTTCTCGTCGTATCCGCGAGGTTGGTTGCGCCGAAAATTACGTACGTGGTGCCTTCTTTTACAAACTTCACGTAGCCTACGCCCACGAACTTCGTGAAGTAATTAGCTTCGTGAATGTTTGCAAGCGAGCCGTAGAATGCAACGTATCCGTCGGTTTCATAGGTATCCTTATTGTAGATACCGCTATTAACTACTTGCACGTATTTCTGAGCAGCGCCTTCGCCCTTTTCTTGTGCGAAATAATCTTTAAAGGTCTTGCCTTCATTACCAAGCAAATATGCGTCGAGCATAGCTTTAGGCGCGATATACGTACCAAGTTCTACGTTGCAATAATTCGCAAAAAGTTCATTATACGTTTCAAGCCCGATTCTGCTACCATAACGAAGCCCCGTTACGCCGTCGTCCGCAATTCTAATCGACGCGCCGTACAACGTATAGAAATCAAGCACTTCCGTAATGGTAACCGTCGTCGTTGCGCTTACAACCGCGGAATCGCCATAGAAGCAAGCGGTTTCTCCAAGCGTCCAACCCAAAACGATTACGTTTGCATATTGTTCAGCCAAAATGTTCGTGAGGTAATCCGAATCAACCGTGATAGCACTTTCAATATACTTTTTAAAGGTAATATCGCCTTCCGAATAATTAATCGTAAGAATTTCGGGAGCAACGTCCGTCCAAGCGCTATCGTAGAAATAAAGCGTCAATTCGGGAAGATAAACGTCAAGGAATTGTGCATTTGCTTCAATTTCAACCATCGGAAGCTGACCATCTGCGAAGGTCATATTCGGTGCATAAAGCCACAAATGTCCCAGCGAATGGTAATTGATTTCCGCACCTGCAATATCGCACATCGGCGTGCCGTTAATCTTAATCTTTTCGCCGATAGCCATTTTTACAAGGTTGAACGTTTGCGCAGTAGCATTGTATTCTTTATTTACTTCCGAAAGGTTACCCGAGAAGGTAAGCAATATACCAGCCTTGCCTTCAAATGCGCCGTAACCAATGTTGTTCCAGGAAATACTATTAAATTCCACCTCCGAATAGCTCGTACGAGGCGTCGTTTGCCATTTGTTAACAACGTAGTACAAAGTCAAATCAGGAAGAATGGAATTAAGGAATACCGTTCCTTCTTCAATGGTAAGCGTTCTATAGAGAGACATATTGTCCGCATATACGAACATAAAGTTTTGCGAATGGTAAACTACAAATGCGCCAGGCAACGTGGACAATTTGAAACCGTCCAAGTAAATATGTTCACCAATGCTTGCCGCCCAGTTCACACCTTGCAAGCTGCCGTTGATTTCAGCTTGATCTACCGACAAGTTTGCGCTGAAGGCAAGCAATACGCCCGCTTTGCCGCCAAAGAAGTCATAGTCCATATCGTTCCATTGAATACCCGTAAAGGTAACCGCAGTAGGTTCGATATAAACAGCCCATTTGCCGTTTTTCAAGATAAATTTCGCGCTGTCGAGACGTTGGTTTTCAAACGCCGTACATGCTACAACTTCCAAGAAGATATCGCCTTGGAGCGCGTCTTGGTATGCTTGAGGAATTTTAATTTGAATATATGTACTGCCGTGTGCATAGTCGATCGAAGCGTTGGGGATTGCGGAAAGCTTCACGCCGTTAAGCAAAATCCCTTCACCCGTCGTAGCAACTACGTTCGTCGTGTTTGCCGCATTGCCGAGTGCAATATCGTATTTAAGCAACGTTCTATACATAGGCACAGCATTGCCGTTGCCTGCAGCTTCAGGCACGTTGTTATTTTCGTCGTTTGCAATACCTTGGCAAACTACCGTAGGTTCCGTAG
>JAZOVQ010000084.1:0-5663 GCA_045658805.1 Candidatus Scatosoma sp. | reverse complement strand
GCAAATTGCGATGAACGATATTAAAATTCCTAACAACCTGTACGTTGGTTTGGGTAAGACGGCAACGACGGGTGACGTTATCGTAATCGGCGGTGCGTTCTACAACGACACTTTGAAGGTAAAATACGTTATTGAAGAAAGTAGCTTTAAGTGGAACGGCTCGGGCTGGGTATCCAATGAGGCTATTGAATATACCATACACGAAATTGGTAAATTGGATTTGCACGTAAACAGCTCGGTAGGCGGCGCAAGCGGCTTGAAAGATGCGCTTTACTTGCAAAGAGCGGATAAACAAGCGTTGCCTATTTTAAGCTGGGATTTCGCATTTGTAGCGGAAGAAGGCGGCTTGAAGGTAAACGGCGAAGCTGTTGCAATGAACGAAATGAAGAGTACGGGCGACGGCTTGTTTGTAACGTTTGGCGCATTGGAAGCAGGCGACGTTATCACCATTGGCGGTTCGTTCGTATGCGAAGCAAAAGCTTCGAAATATATTATTGAAAACAGCCATTTCCGTTGGACGGGTTCCGGTTGGGAAAAATACGTTTATTACGACGAATATGAAATTGGCGAATTCCTTTTCTCGTCTGGTGACGCGGAAGCTGTTTACGTTCGTTGGGACGACGGCGCGGATTTGCAGGGTATTAGCAGTTGGGATCATGACTATACCTTCCTTGCTGGCAGCGGTAAAGGCTTGACTTTAAACGGCGAAACGATGTCGGGCGCAACCATTAAGGTTGTAGACGGTCAATTGTGGATTAGTTTCGGAGAAGCATTGAACGAAGGCGACATTTTAGCGATGGACGGTGTCTTCTACAATGAGGAAATGAACGCTAAAATTATCGTAAACGTTGGTACGGCGTTCCTTCAATACAATGGGGAAAGCTGGGACGAAACCTCTCCTGACGTATACGATTTGGGTAAAATGGTATTGAATACTCCCAGTACCAACGGAGATGCAAGTACGGTAAGCAATCAGCTTTATTTGAAGAGAGAAGATGGCGGAGCGTTGCCCGTAACCAATTGGGACGTTATGTTCGATTATATGTACGGTGACGGCTTGCTTGTCAACGGTGAATCGGCAAACCTTTACGAAGTAAAGAGTACGAATGCAGGCTTGTATCTTAGATTTGACGGCGTAAAGGTTGGCGATAAGGTTACCATTTCAGGTGCATATTTCTGCCCGTCGGAAAACGCTATGTACGAATTCACCAGCGCTACGTTTATTTGGAACGGTATGGTTTGGGAAATTGATAGATCGTACACGGCGCATCAATTGGGTGCGTTGGTTGCCAATGAACATGAAAGCAACGCGGAAGCTTTGTATTTGCAAAGATTGAGCGGTGATGCATGTCCTGTCGACAGCTGGGACGACGCGTTTATATTCCGCGCAGACAGCGGTAACGGCGTAACCTTTAACGGCGCAACGCTTTCTACTTGGGGCATGAAATCTCCCGGCGGAAAAGTTTATTTCGCATTGGGTAGAATGGCACAAAAGGGCGACGTATTGACGATTGACGGTACGTTCTATGCCGCAAGCTTGGGTATCGAATACGTTATCGACAACTGCGTTCTTATCTACAATGGTACCAAATGGATCAATTCGTTTGTAGACGAATCGCTTGCTTACTATGACAAAGTTAGCATTTACGATTTGGGTATTGGCGCAACCAAGACCATTAACGGTACGTATGACGCCAGTGGTTTGTCGTACACGATGAGCAATGAAAACGCGACGGGTTCGGTGAAGTTTAGCTTTGGCTTTAATTCGAGCAATATGGCATCGAACAGCTTGGAAATCCGACTTCGCGGTGAGGCTTGGAACGGTATTCGTTTCTTGCTTATGAACGGTTTATTGCAAGGTCACTACGTCAATGCGCCCCAGACCTATGCGTTGGAATCCAATAGAGATTATGATATTGAGATTGGCGCAATCGACTTGTTGGACGGCAATCACATTTGGATTTTTGCAACGGTGGACGGCGAATTGGTAATGTCCGATATCGTTAAAAAGACGGACGTTAACCCTTGTGAAGAGGGTCAACCCGCATTTAGCACCTACACGACTAACAGCGTTAGTGTTTACGCAGGCAACGGAAGTCAGTGCGTTTTGAATGACCCTAATTACGTAACCATTACGTACACGACGCAATATGGCAGCTACGTACAATACGTGAAAAATGACGTACAGCTTTCTCTTCCTGAAGGCAAGACGTACGACGTATTTGCGGGCTGGTTGGCGGACGGCGTGCTTTATGCTGTGGATGAAGTTATCGAAGTTGGCACTACCGATTTGTTCTTAGAGGCGGTGGATTTGGATTTTGTATTGGAAGACGGCGCGGCAATCCGTTTGTCGAACTCTGCGGATGATTCGGGTATTCGTTTCACCAGCAAAATTGAGTTGGCTGATTTGGCTGTTCTTACACAATACGGCGTAACGGTTTCTTACGGTACGTTGATTATGCCTTACGATTATTTAGAGCAAGGCAAAGAAGCGCCTAACTTGGAAGACTTTGTGGCAGGCGAAACCGTGCTTCAAATCCCCAGCACCTATCAAGAAGAGGACGGCGATTTCTTGGTATACCGCGGCGCAATGAAGAAGTTGTTTACCACCAACTATGAAAGATTGTTCGCAGGCCGCGGCTATATGACGCTTACCTTTGAGAATGGTACAACGAGAACGATTTATACCAACTTTGATGAGGACGACAACGTTCGTTCTATCCGCTACGTTGCGCAAAGCTTGCAGGACGATACGACTGAATATACTGAATTGAGCGCAACGAAGAAAGGTGTTGTAGATACCTATGCGGCAAGAGATAGCATTTCGCTTATGAATTATCAAGCGTATGCGAAGATGAACTTCTTGAACCTTATCGCATGGTATTATCCCGCGCTTGACGAAAGCAATAACTACGTTAACGACCAAAACATAGCTATTGCGACGCAGCTGAAGGCGGCAGGCATTAAGGCAATTTACCTCGACGGTGCTCATCACCTCGACCTTGCTGAAGCTAGCAATATCGAAAAGACTCGTCAAATTATCAAATTCTTCTGGTCGCAAGGCTTGTACACCATTGCGTATGGTTCCAACGCAGGTGCGGAAAATATCGCAATTGACTATTCCGTGAAAGATTTCCCTGATTTCTCCGATTGTGAGGGCTTCATCGGCTTCCTTGTTTGGGACGAACCTTCCGGCTCGACCAACATGGATAAATTGGCGGCGTTTGCGGGCAATTTCGAAATTGTTTATGCAGGCACGGGCGTTACGTATATGACCAACTTGTTGCCTTCGTACGCAAGCTTGTTCCAAAAGAACAGCAACAGCTTCTGGGGAAGCTCCAGCACCTTGGATAAAGATGCTTACAAGGCATACTTGGAAGAATATTGCGAAAAGGTTCTTAAGCAAGTGAACGGCGAAAAGTGGTTGTCGCTTGACAGTTATCCTATCAATGCGGATTACAGTTTGTCCGACACCTTCCTCTTCGATTTGGCAATGTTGAAATATTATTCTATCCAATATGACGCGCATGCGCATATCGTATTGCAATCTTCGGGTTGGACGGAAAGCGGTAACGATGATAAGAATAGAATGCCTACGGAAGCGGAAATGCGTATGCAAGCGTATGCGGCAATGGCCTTCGGCGTAGATTCTATTTCGTGGTGGTCCTATGCGAATAAGAGAGGAGATGATCAATCCAATCCTACGGACAGTGACGAATATTACACGAGATTTGCAAACGTGAACAAGGAACTTGCGGCAGTTGGCGCCGTTTACAGCGCCTTCAACTGGAAGGGCGTTATCCTCGGCGCAGGTAGGGATAATTGGACTTCCGACGATGATTATGAAGCGTACAAAGCGGTAAAGGGCCAAATTGGCGATTATGAGTTGACGGCTAGCCAAACCAAACACCTTTCGTCCGTTTCCACCGATAAGACCGATTGGGATTATTTGATGGGCGTTATGCAGGATATGAACGGCAACGAAGGGTACGTTATCTGTAATTATAACGGCGGCAATAAAACAACTACGAGCAGACAGCAAACGCTTACCTTGACGTTTAATAAGAACATTACGGAAGTGGTTGTATATCGCAAAGGCGTTGCGGAAACGATGAGCGTAACCAGCCAAAAGGTTAGCATTACGTTGGAGTCGGGTGAAGGCGTTATGGTATTGCCTTCCAAGGTAAATTAAGGAGGTATGGTATGAAAAAATTGTATCAAGAACTTGATATTACGTTGATTTTGTTTGAACAAGCGGATATCGTTACGCTGTCCGACAACGAAAAGGACGACCTTGGCGACGACATTTTCGGGCCGCAATAATTAACGGCTTATCCATAAGCTAAACAACACAAAAAACACGCGAATGGGCAACTGCTCATCCGCGTGTTTTATCATTATGCCGCTTTTCGAAGCGGTTTTTTCTTGTATTTATTGCATATTTTTGGGTGGATTTTTCGAGGTGTATGCCTTTCGATAGGCAGAAGGGGACATATTTTCCACCGATAAGAAGTTTCTATTGAAGCTTGCGAGGGAAGAAAAGCCGCATTCGAAGCAAATGGACATAATCGAATTGTCGGAAGTAATCAACAATCTTTTGGCTTGTTTGATGCGCATAACGTTGATATATTGCTTGATTGTCATATCCATTTTTTTGTGGAAAAATTCGCTTAAATAGGTGGCGTTACACTTGGCGTGCGCCGCAATTTCACCGAGGGTAATTGCGCTTGCAAAATGGGTGTTAATGTAGATTAAAGCCGTTTGTAAAATGCTTTCGTTATACCTATTATCCGAAGACGGACGACGGGTGTAATGATAGAGAAAAATGTCAATTAAATTTTGACAAAGCGAGGATACAAAGGTGGGGGAATAATTGTGATTTGCGCTTTGCGAATAGGCAAGCGCGTCCATGATAGAAATAACGGTTTTTCCAATATCTTCGGGCAGTGTACAAATTTTGTCCGAGGATAAATCTTCCAATTTTTTCAATACGCTTTCGGGTAAAACCGAGGGTAAAACCATGAGGTTGTACAGCTGGTTATCGCGCGATAATTCGTCAAATTTATGACAGTCTTTAAAGGACATAATGCTCATGGTATACGTGGGCATGTGATAGGAACTTCCGTTGACAATTTGGCTGCCCGTACCCTGCGCCAATAAGGTGATTTCGATACTGTCGTGGAAGTGCATTGCATAGCCAGGTTCGTCCCAGTTGTCCTTGGAAATATAATAGCCGTTTTGTGTGAAATAATTTTTCAAAGGATACAATAAAAGTGACATAAAAATCTCCCAATTGTTTATCTATTGTTACCATTATAAAAGATTTGGCAAAAAAAGTCAAGCAAAAACCAAAAAAATGAGGAGTATTATAAAAATAATGAGTAGAAATCCCTTTTATTATATGTTATAATAAAATAGCGGCATGGTGTAGCCGAATGTATAGAAACAAAAAGATAAGGTAGGCAAAAAATGAAAAAAGAATTGTGCATTGATTCGCATACGCATTGGGACAGAGAATGGTATTTGAGCCATGCAAAGCATAATTACCGTTTGGTCAAATTTTTTGATGCGTTGATTGACGCGATGGAAAAGGATGAAAAATTCCGCTATTTCCATTTGGACGGACAAATTGCCGTTGTAGAAGATTATTTAGCGGTTCGTCC
>JAZOVQ010000083.1:0-16336 GCA_045658805.1 Candidatus Scatosoma sp. | reverse complement strand
GTTTTTACCCCGATTTATCCTCCCAATCCCCTATTTTTAGGTTAAAAATCCCCTGCTTTATTTCTTCAACTTTTCGGAAAATCCCATTACATTCTTGACATTTTTTCTAAAATGGTGTACAATATAAGTATGAGAAAAGATAATTACTATGCCGAACGTAATATTAAAGATATCGACAAGATTGCCGAGCTTTTAGAAGAGCTCCCCTCTTTTTGCGCCGATTACTTCTTGGGCGTTGAAACACGCACAAGCTGTCAAACTCGTTTAAAATACGCCTATGATTTGCGTATTTTCTTTGATTTTCTTTGCGCGCGCAAATATCGCAACTATGCAGTGACCGATTTAACGCTTGAACACCTTGAAGGGGTTACGCATAACGATATCGAATTCTTTTTAAGCTATTTATCCCATTATCGTTTCCAAGGCAAACGTCTTTCTTGTGATGAACGTGCTAAAGCAAGAAAATTATCGGCGGTACGTGCCCTTTTTAAATACTTTTTCAATAAAGGCTTAATTTCCGTGGATAATTCCGCAAAAGTACCCACGCCAAAGCTTCACGAAAAGGAAATCATCCGTTTAGACGCCGAAGAAGTGTCCGATTTAATCAATATCACGGAAACGGGTACTGGACTTACGCGCCATGCCGTTGGTTATCACAATAAAACAAAAATCCGCGATACCGCCATTATCACTTTGTTTTTGGGTACCGGCATTCGTATTAGCGAGCTTGTCGGGCTGGATATTGATAGCTTCGACTTTGAAGAAAATTCCTTCCTTGTCACGCGAAAAGGCGGCAATCAAGCCATTTTGTATTTCTCTAACGAAGTAAAATACGCCTTGCAAGAATATATTGCCGAAAAATCGAACGATCCCAAAATCCCCAAGGACGAGCGTGCATTTTTCCTTTCTATGCAATATAAACGCATAAACGTGCGCACTGTGGAACTTTTGGTAAAAAAATACAGCAAAATTGTGTCCCCTTTGAAGAAAATTACGCCGCATAAGTTGAGAAGTACTTACGGCACTCGGTTATACAACGAAACGGGAGATATTTATATAGTTGCCGACGTTTTGGGACACCGCGACGTAAATACCACGAAAAAGCACTATGCCGCTATTACCGATGACAATAGACGCAAAGTTGCAAATGCTGTAAAATTACGCCAAGACGATGAGGATAACACTTTTTAAGTTATGCACGAAACCATTGACACAACAATCGAAAAAATATATATTATTCAGCCGATTACGCGCGAAAACTGCGATAAATATAAAGTTTTGCAAGAAGAAGCGGTGGCTTTGATTGAAAGCGCAGGCGCGCTTTACGCAGGTACGATTTATCAAAATGTCCGCGAAATCAACGCTGCAACCTTTATCGGGCTTGGCAAATTGCAGGAATTACGAGAACGCCTTGACGGATTAGACGGGATTACCGTTCTTTTCAACGGCGAACTCTCCCCTTCTCAAACCTTGAATATTTCCGCAGCGCTTGACGATAGAAAGGTCATCGACCGCACCACTCTTATTTTAGATATATTCGCTAAAAACGCTCAAACGAGCGAAGGCAAACTACAGGTCGAACTCGCGCAGCTGAAATACATTTATCCCCGTTTAAAAGGCAAAGGCGGCGCGCTGTCGAAGCTTGGCGGCGGTATTGGTACGCGAGGTCCCGGGGAAACTAAACTGGAAACGGATAGACGATATATCCGAAACCGATTAAATTATTTAGAATCACGCTTAAAGGAAACGGAAAAACGCCGCACCTTACAAACGGCGCGGCGTAAAAAAAACGATGTGAAAACCATTGCGCTGGTCGGATATACCAATACCGGCAAATCCACCTTGCTTAACTTATTGACAGGCTCGGACGTCTATGTAAAAAATGAGTTATTCGCTACGTTAGATCCCACTGCGCGCAAATTTGAAATTGACGGCGTGGAATTCCTGCTTGTCGATACGGTAGGATTTTTGCAAGAACTTCCCCATAACCTTATCGAAGCCTTTAAATCCACGTTAGAAAGCGCTATAAACTGCGATTTGGCGCTGATAGTCTGCGATTCCATGGGCGAATATGATATGCAAATGCAAACAACGTTGCAAACCTTGAAAGAAATGGAGTTCGCTTCGCCTTATCTCGTTGTTATGAATAAGAGCGAAAACATTAAAGACCTCTCCGTTTTGCCCTATGGCAGCGTCGCAATTTCCGCTAAAGAAAACTTAGGGATTGACGGATTGAAAAGGAAAATTTTGCAACAATTCCGTAACGATTTTCTCTTTTGCACACTATTTATCCCTTATGAGCAAAGTGGCACATATGCGCAAAACAAACATTTGTTGACCGAACGCAATATTTCTTATTCGGATGCAGGGCAAACGGTGTCTGCTGTAATCCCTATGCGATATGCGGATCAATTTACCGATTTTATTATTGAAAGACATACTATTTAATCAAAAAATGAACGCCTCTGCTCTTTTTTAGCAGAGGCGTTTATACGACAATCTAATTATTTCCTTAAATATTCCCATCCCAGCATTGCATTTTCAATAAGCTATCAAAGGAAACTTATATTAAATGCAGGCAACCGAGTTTTTAAAACTTGTTTCGCTATTATTTCCCTTCATAATCGCTTGGATTGGTGTAAATTTTGTCAATTTTGATAGATGCCACGTCTTGCACTTCAATGCACTTTCCGCAATTATCGCATACTTTTTCAGGGTCTAAATCGCAAATTTCACATTCCATACACCCAGTACATTCTCTATCGTACAATACGCATTCGCCACCAATTTTTCTTTCCATAATCACGCCTCCATACGCCCTTTTTAATATTATAGTAAAAAATTATAAAAAAATCAAGCAAAAAAGTGTAAACATTTGTTTGCTTTTTTAAAAAATATATGTTATAATATGCTTAGTAGACTAAATTTAAGGGGCGCGCGTATGGTAAATGAAGAAAAATTGGTTAAAGTAATGGATTATATCCGTAAATTTTCCGAAGAAAACGGTTATACGCCTTCCGTGCGTGAAATCGGTAAGGAATGTGGGATTAAATCCACCGCAACCGTACATAGCTATTTGGAAAAATTGCAAAACAAAGGATATTTGAACAAAACGACAAACAAAAAACGCTCCGTTACCATTTCGAAGAGTTCGGGTGTTAGCATTCCCCTTCTCGGCGTTGTTACCGCAGGTCAACCCGTTTTCGCCTATGAAAATTATGAGGATTATTACACCTTCCCCACAGGCGAATTTAAAGGTGAGGATTTGTTTATGCTCCGCGTTCAAGGTACCTCTATGATTGACGCTGGTATTATGAACGGAGATAAAATTATCGTACGCAGACAGGAAAACGCTGAAAATGGTGAAATTGTTGTTGCTCTGGTTAACGATTTTGAGGAAAGCGCAACCGTAAAACGTTTCTATCGCCGTGACGGTATGATTGTCCTCCACCCCGAAAATGAAGATTTGGCGGATATGATTTACGCGCCCGATCAAGTGAAAATTCTCGGTAAGGTTGTCGGTCTTGTCCGTAATTATAAATCCTAATATCTATAAAAATCCCCCGAAGCTGTATCTTCTAACAGTTTCGGGGTTTTTATATCATTATAAACCTTTCAAATAAGCAATTTCCATTTCCGTTAAAGGACGAATTTGCCCTCTATCCAAGCCCGTAAGCTTTAATTGCCCAATGCTAACACGCTTCAAAAAAGCAACGTTTTTGCCAATAGCTTCAAACATACGGCGCACTTGGCGATTTTTGCCTTCCGTAATGGTAATATGCACTTTTGTATACGCTTTATTGGTTTCTACGATATGCGCTTTACACTTTTTAGTCAAAACGCCGTCCAATTCCACGCCCGAACGAATAGGATTTAAGTCCTTTTCCGTCATCGTTCCCTCAATACGTACCATATACGTCTTAGGAATTTCGTTTCTCGGATGCGTCAAACGGAATGCCAAATCTCCATCGTTGGTCAAAATAAGCAAACCTTCCGTCGCATAGTCTAATCTACCAACGGGGAAAACTCTGCCAACGGTTTCAGGCAATAAATCCATAACCGTTTTACGTCCTCTATCGTCAGAAACCGTACAAACGACCCCTTTGGGTTTGTTCATTATATAATATTCTTCTTTCTTTTCAGCAATTTCAAGCGCTACGTCGTCTACAGCAACAACGTCCCCCTCTTGAACGTCCGCGCCAAGCGTTGCCACTACGCCATTAATTTTAATGCGCCCAGCAGAAATCATTTCATCCGCGTGACGTCTGCTTGCAACTCCATTTTCCGCTAAAAATTTATTAATTCTCATTCGTATACCTGTATATGATTTTTCTCTCTTATAGTTTATATAAATTTGTAGAAAAAATCAACTGTTTTGTAAGATATATTTCGATTTGTCCAATGATTTCATTGGATTTTTTTTCGTTGGCGGCATCTATTGCATTTATACAAATTTCAATAACGCTTGCTTCTTCCTCTAAAATAGGATAATAAAAGCTTTCTTTGATATATCCGTCTATCCTGCGTTCGCCATTTTGCAGCGTATAAACTTTATCTTTAGGCAAAATTTCCCTATACTGATACGCCGAAAACCCATCGTCTAACAAGCAAACGGCCCGTTCATAGGTGGTTGGACAACTTAATAACGTACAAACCAGCGTCATTCCCTCACGCTCGGCGGCGGCAACCAAACACCGTCCTGCCTCTAACGTATACCCTGTTTTTACCCCAATTGCTCCATCATATTGCGATAACAGCTTATTTTTATTGCGCCAATTCCTCGGCTCAAAATAACGCGTTGCTACAATTTTTCGGAAAAATGCATTTTGCATGGCGTAGCAAGTGATTGAAGTTAAATCTATCGCAGTTGTATAATGTCCTTTACATGGTAAACCATGCGGATTTTTAAAATGACTGTTCAATGCACCTGCTTTTTGCGCCGTTTCATTCATTTTCGAAGAAAAATCCTTAATATTACCGCTTTGCGCAATGGCAAGAGCTGTGGCGCAATCGTTCCCAGAACGAAGCATTAAGCCGTATAAAAGCTCCTCAACCGTATAGTGATCACCGCTTTTTAAATACACAGACGAACCTTCCACGCCTTCCGCTTCTTGCGGTATCTCCACCGCGCCCTGTATATCTCGACAATTTTCTATAACCGTAATTGCGGTTAAAATTTTTGTAGTGCTTGCCATCGGCAAACGCAAATCGCCTTTCGATTGATACAAAATACGCCTACTATTCGCCTCCATAACGCATTCCGCCTTACCTTCTACCCAAGACGATGCTGCCACGCATAATTTTACGTGCGGAAATATGGAATAAATACCACATACGCATAGAAAAACAGCCGTAATTCCTACCATAATCAACCTTTTTAAGGGATGCATTCGCGTTTTACTCCTTACTCACTATGTCACGCATAATATCAACCGCTTTTTCCACGAGGTTATCTATCGGCTCGTCGGAAATCCGTAAAATACGGCATTCTTTCCCATCGTCAATTAAAAATCCCATCGGTTTCATGCTAACAACTGCACCGCTTCCCCCTGCAAACGGAAAGGAATCCGTTTCTTTTACCACTTTTACATCCCCATATTCGCCACCGCCCGACAAATTCCCAATTGTAACCTTTGAAAATGGTATAATTTGAAAACCGCTTGTCGTAAGAATTGGCTTCCCCATAACCATATCCACGTCCGCCAGCGAATTAAGCCGTGAAAACGAGCCTTCTACTAAATGATTGATTTTTTCCTTTTTGTCCGCCATATACTCTTTATTTTCACCTTTAAAAACCTAATAACGTTACATAAAATAATGAAGATATTAAAACGCACTACGCAGGTTAAAGAAATGCGTAAAACGTCGCCGTCAGTCAGCCATAAATTGTTTTCTATCCCTTCTCGATTGCCGCCTTTTGTAAAAAAATATCCTCGTAAGACAGTATGCGCAAGAGATACTAAAAATAAGTATTCTGCCCCCGTTTCCGTTGTTAATGATAGCTTTTTTAAATGAAACGTCCGCATAAAGGAAAAACGCTTTCGTTCGCTATCCAATTTTGAATACGGAATTAAAATTGCCTTACGCGGCGATACGTGCAACGCAAGACCTCCTGGATAGGTTGCAACGTAGCCGCCTATCACTTTCAACGCCTTATAGAGATATACGGCAAATCCAAGCTTTCGGCGATTCATATCATAATGCCCGTCTATTTCCACGTATATCGGCATAAACACCAATAAAATAACGATAAAAGCCGTTAAAAACGTAAAAAACAACCCGTCCATATCAACAATATGGGCAGGTTGTTTTAAAGTATGTATTCAAATGAATAGATTATTGAATTTTAATAATACCGTCCTCGATATCCTTTAAGAAATCAGGCAACTCGAAACTGTCGGTATCCAACTTGGATTTGGGCACTTCTTCAGCCTCCGTTTCTTCCGTTTCAAGCAATTCGGGATCGTTTTCAGGATTATAAACTTCTTTTTCATAAAGATAATTGCTGCTTTCCGATTCGGTTGCATTCAATTCGGCAATTTTCTTCATCAATTCTTCATAATCAGGCAATTCGGACAACGATTTCAGCTTAAAACGCTTCAAGAAATTGTCCGTCGTTGCATATTCCACAGGTTTACCAATCGTATCTCTTCTGCCGCAAGGATAAATCATATCCAAGCTCAAAAGCGTCGTAATTGCGTAATCGCTGTTAATACCTCTAACCGCTTCCAATTCGCTACGCGTAATCGGCTGTTTGTAGGCAATAATCGCCGCCGATTCCAAAATGGTACGAGTAAATTCCTTTTCACGGATAGGCATCAATGCATTGGCAACCCTATCCTTGTAATCGGGGTTGGTTGCAAACTGCAATTTATGGTTAAACGTCAACAAACGGATACCGCATGCACCCGTATATTTCTTTTCAAGCTGGCGAACGGCTTCGTCAAGCTCTTTTTTGGTCACTTCAAGCTTTTCACGCAACAAATCTACGGGAACCGCGTCGCCTGCCGCAAATAATACTGCCTCAATTATATTCGTCAATTTCTCCAATGTCTTCTTCCTCACTTCTATTAGGATTTTTCTTAATAGTGATAGCGGCGAACAATTCCGCTTGCTCTACAAGTATAAATTGATGTTTCAAAAGCTCCAACAAGGCTTGGAACGTTGTAACAATTTCGGGGGTAGACGCATTATCTTCAAACAATTCGTCAAATTGCATAGCCTCTTTGGTTGCCACCGTTTGACGGATATGCTTAATTTTATCGCGTACCGTGAACACGTCTTTGGGAATTTCACGAGGCGGAGGCGCCGCTTTGCGCTTGCTATCCTGGCGCAACAACATTTTGGTAAACGCCTTCATCAAAGCATCCAACGTCAAATCTTTATATTGCACTTGAACGCCCGTCAAATCCTTATCGGGTTGTTTGAAGAAATACCCGATGGTTTCACGCTCTTTCAGCTTGTCCGCTTCCTCTTTAATCATCTTATATTCTTCAAGGGTACGGATAAGTTCTTGTTGAGGATCGTCGTCCTCGTCAAAATATTCGCCAAATTCGTCGTCGGGAGGCGGAATTAAGCTTCTCGCTTTGATATCAATAATCGTCGCCGCAATGTTCAAATATTCGCTTGCTTTGTCAAGGTCCAAAAACGGCAAGCCTTTCATATACAAAAGGAATTGCTCGGTTACTTGCGAAACGAAAATATCCTTAATTTCAATTTCTTCCTGCTTAATCAAATGCAACAACAAGTCCAACGGCCCCTCGAAATTGTCGAGAATGGTGGTATAATCCACTTCCGCTTCGAAATTTTTAACGGAGTCAATTGTCAGCTTCTCTTTTTCTTGTTCCATTTTTTCTCCTTATAATATCGGGGGAATCGAAACCCCAAATAATTCAAAAATCCAATCCCAAACTATCGTAATCGGCTTGGAGAGTATATCGCGCGCAAACGATAAAACATACCCCAAAGGATCAATCAACGGCAAATGCATATTTACGTTCAATAAATGAACTAAAAGCAAGCCCAGCAAGATATAATAGCCGTAACGTCTTAAAAACAAATAGAATTTGTTATAAGGCGGCACAGTGGCTTCAATGATACGGAATCCGTCCAAAGGAAAGACGGGCAATAGATTAAACACGCAAAAACTCAGCGAATAAACTACAATGCCGCCAAACAGCGAAGCCAAGAAATAAAAGGCATACGTCCCTTCAACAACCGGCAAGAGGTAGATACACACCAAAGCAAAAATGGGATATACGGCAAATGCCATCAAGTAATTTGCCATTACTCCCGCAGCGGCCGTCCACAAGCTCCCCGTTTTATAATTTCGGAAATTGTTAGGGTTAATCGGCACGGGTTTCGCCCAGCCAAATCCCACTACTGTAAACATAATAATCCCCAACGGATCAAAATGTTTGGTGGGATTCATCGTCATTCTACCCATAAATTTAGCGGTGGGATCACCGCATTTATACGCCGCATACGCATGCGCAAATTCGTGAAAAGAAATTACGAGCATAACGGCTAAAAATTGTGCTGCAAGTTGAACAATATATTCCATAATGAAAAAATTATATCATCTTTTCTTGAAAATTGCAAGTTGACACTGTGTTGTTTTTCAGGAAAAGCCCCTTTTACGTTATGATTTTTTGTCGAAAGCGTAGTTTTCTTCTTATTTTTTTAGCAAACGTTCAGGAATAACGTCGTTGCGGACAATATCCTCATACGTTTGCGGACGAACGATATATTCCGCCTTTCCATCTCGCACCAATACGCAAGGCGGAATAAAATTACGGTTGTAATTCATCGCCATTGAATAATTATACGCACCCGTAGATAAAATAGCCAAAATATCACCGCTTTTTGCCTCAGGCAAAGCAACGTTAACTGCAATCAAATCGCCGCTTTCACAGCATTTGCCGGCAATCGTTACAATTTCCGTACAAGGCTCTGCCGCGCGGTTCGCAAGCACGGGCGTATACTTGGATTCATACAAAGCGTAGCGAGGATTATCAAACATACCGCCGTCAACGGCAACGTATTTTTTTACCCCGGGAATGTCTTTAATTGCGCCAACAGTATACAATGTAACCCCTGCTTCTCCGACAATCGAACGACCAGGCTCCAACAAAATAAACGGCAATTTCAAGCCAAATTCCTTAGATTTTTCCTTGACGGCTTCAATCAACGCTTCGAGATATTCGGCATAGCCTTCGGGCGGAATTTGTCTATCTTCGTCCGTATACCAAATACCGTAGCCACCGCCCATATTCAGCGTTTGCATTTCAAAACCAAGCTTTTCCTTCATTGCCGCCGCGAAACAAATACATTTTTCTACCGCCGCAACAAACGATTGCTTTTCAAAAATTTGCGAACCGATATGGCAATGATAACCTTCTAATTTTATGTTTTTCTTTGCCATTGCATACGCCGTCACCGCTTCCGCCGTTCCGTCCTGCAAGGAAAAACCAAACTTGCTATCCGTCGTTGCCGTTTGCACGAACGCGTGCGTATGCGCTTCAACGCCCGGATTGATACGGAGCAAAATTCGCTGTACCATCCCTCTTTTTTGCGCTTCCGCGTCAATTTTATCAATTTCAGAATATGCGTCGGCAACGATACAGCCAATTTTAGCGTCTAACGCTTCGCCGATTTCATAATCAAGCTTATTGTTGCCGTGCATATATATTTTTTCGGCAGGGAAACCTGCTTTTAACGCCGTATAAAGCTCACCGCCAGACACAACGTCGATACCGATTTTTTCTTCGTCTGCTATGCGATAAATTGCTTGGCAGGAAAATGCTTTCGATGCGTATAAAACCATGCCGTTTCCATCGTATTTTGCTTGCAAAGTATCACGATAAATCCCCATCATTTTACGGATATAGGCCTCGTCAAAAAGATAGAGTGGCGTCCCAAATTGTTCGGCAAGCGCAACGCAATCAGCTCCGCCAACTTCAAGATGCCCCTTTTCGTTTATTTTTAAAGTATCTCTCGTGTTCATGCTTCTTTCCTCTTTGCAATCAAAGTTGCTTTTATTTTATCAAATTTATTGATAAAAAGCAACAGCCGAAAGCCTTTTTTTATGAAAAAATCCGCATTTGCGCATATTTTTTTGCAAATACGGTTTTTTCCTATCTTTTTCACTTGTCAAACGGCTATCTTGACGTCCATTTTAAGGCAATATCTTTTATTCTGTCCCAAACTCCAGCCTTCTCCACGTCGGCGCCTGCTAATACGTTCATTCGCTCCGTTTCCACTCCGTCCTTGAAAATAATAATTTCGCCAACTATATCCGATTGCTTTATCGGTGCTTTCACCGTTGTGAGATTGATTTCGGTGGTAATATTGCTCTTTTCACCTCGGCGATTAAAAGCGTATGCCGTGCGTTCGGGATAGATTGCCAACTCCTTATTCTTTCCCCCGTTCACTTCCGCAACTTGCGACAATGGCGTATCCGCTTGCACAATTGGCGTCACGCAATAATTGGCAAATGCATAATCAAACATCGCCCTAACGTCGTTAAAGCGCGTATTGCTATCCGCCTCGCCAATTACTACGGAAATGATACGCATGCCGTTACGTTCTGCCGTTGCGGCAAGGCAAAACCCCGCTTCATTTGTAAAACCCGTCTTTCCGCCGTCACAACCGTCGTAAAAACGTACTAGTTTATTCGTGTTGGTTATCTCCGTATAACGCCCTTCAGGGTGTTGGAATTTATCCATCCAAATTTGCCCAAACTCGTAATATTCCTCATGTTTTAATAGATTTTTAAGCATTATTGCAACGTCTTTTGCGCAGGAATATTGAGGCTCTTTCGGCAACCCGGTACAATTGGCAAATAAGGTATCCGTTGCGCCTATTTCCTTTGCTTTTTCATTCATTCTATCCACGAAAAGCGCTTCATTTCCCGCAATTTTTTCCGCAAGCGCCACACAACTGTCATTTGCCGAACAAACTACGATACTTTTAAGCAATTCCCGTACTTGATATTTGGCATTTGCCTCTAAAAAAACCTGCGAGCCGCCCATTGATGCCGCCGTTTCGCTTACCGAAATTTCTTCGTCCATACGCAAAACACCATTATCTAATGCATCAAACGCCAATAACAGCGTCATGATTTTACACATACTTGCAATAGGTAACCGCTTGTTATCATTTTGCGAAAAAATAGGCGTTTGCGTACCAAAATCCATTAAATATGCCGCCTTTGCATTGATTTGCAAGCGCTCCGACGTTGCAACCGTAACGTCCTCTATTTCTTCGCCGTATTCCTGCGTTATGCAATATTTTTGCGTGGAAACCGCTTGTTTAAAAGAAAAGTTATTTGTACCAACTCCGCTTATAAGCATCGCGCCTATCAATAATCCTGTTATTTTTCTCATAAATCCCCCTAAAATTACTCTTTGATTACAACAATTGCTACGTCTAACATAATTATTATGTCTGTCATAGCTTTACTCTTTTAGCATAGTTTGAATATCAATACCATATCCCCTTGTCGGATCATTTAAAAAGACGTGCGTTACCGCGCCAATCACTTTATTTTCCTGGATTATAGGGCTTCCGCTCATCCCTTGCACAATGCCTCCTGTTTCTTTAATAAGCGCCTCGTCTATAACGTGAATTACATAATTTTTATTCTCTTTATTCCCTTTATCGACCTTTACAACTTCAATTTCATAGCGTTTTGGCGATATTCCGTCCACCGTTGAATAGATATGGGCTTTTCCTGGCCTTGCATTTGCCGAAGTGGCTTCCGCTTGCATCAATCCGTTGGTTTCAAAATCTTCGGAAATTCGCCCGAATATACCGCAATCACACAGTTTTTCGGCTGTTCCAAAGGATTTATCACTTAAAATCATGCCTTTTAGTTCGCCCGCGCGCCCTCTTATTCCTTTTGAAACACCGATAATATTGCACGCGTAAACCAAACCGTCCGCAATTTTCATTTCTTTGTTGTTTTCCGCAACAACGGAATGCCCTAACGCGCCAAATTTTCCGCTTGTTTTATCAATAAACGTAACCGTTCCAATCCCCGAAACGTTATCTCGCACTAAAACGCCTATACGATAACGCTTAGATTGTTTATCTCGTACGGGACAAACGTCAAGCCCAACAATTTCGCCCCCTCGTTCCACTTCAACTTTTATGCTTTTTCCCTTGCATTTATTGACGATTTCGTTTAATTCTCCCACGCTTTCCACGTCAATTTTGCCAACTTTGACAATTTTATCACCCGAGCGAAGCCCTGCATCTAGCGCAGGCGAGCAAACGCCTTCCTCCGTTACAACTTCGCATATTCCGATCACTTGTACGCATCCCGTTTTTAGCGTAAATCCCGCTGACATACCGCCTACGTATACGCAATTTCCATCAGCGGCCGCCAAAACGCAATTATATCCGCCAAATAAGAAAACAAAGGACAAAAACGCCCCAATAAAAAAAATGCTCAACCTGCGCATAATTTCCCTCCGTTTAAAGGTACTTTGCGCAAATTGAGCACATTCTATTCGAAATTTTCTATTATTTTAAAGTCTTTTTAAATTCTTTTGCTTGCTTCAATAATTCCTCGGCATGTTTAAGAGCAAATTCATCCTCGTCGGTACCGCCGAGCAAACGAACAATCTCCTTTTTCTTTGCGGCATCGTCAAGCACATACACTTTCGTGAGCGTTTTCCCGTCCGTTTCCTCTTTTTCAATAAGGAATTCATCGTCGCTCATTACGGCGATTTGTGCCAAATGCGAAACGGCGATAATTTGAGTATTTGCTGCAATTTTCGCCAACTTCTCCCCGACAACCTTTGCCGTTTTACCGCTAATACCAGCGTCAATTTCATCAAAAATATAAGTGGAAATTTCGTTCACCGCGGAAAGTTGCGTCTTTATAGAAAGCATAAAACGGCTCATTTCACCGCCGCTAATAATCTTTCCGAGCGGTTTCATGGGCTCACCGGCGTTTGCGGAGAATAAGAAAGTTACAAAGTCTAATCCGTTTACCCCTGCCTTTTCCGCATCAGCTTCTTCATAACTGCGGAATTCAATTTCAAATTGCGCCTTTGCGATATTAAGCGTTTGCAACTCCTCGGTAACTCGCTTACAAAATTCTTTCGCGCAAGCTTTACGGAGCGCCGTCATTTTTTCACAAACGGCAAATATTTTACGAAGTAATTTTACTCTTTCGTCCGTTAAAATTGCATATTTTCCTTCACAATCGGACAGCAATTCATATTCCGCGCGTATTTTCTCAAGATAATCGTCAATCTCTTGCTTATTGCCGCCATATTTGCGTTTTAACGCACGAATCGCATCCAACCGAGCCTCCGTTTCCTCCGCCTCGTTTTCGTCGAAATACAGCGAATCTCCCATATCCGACAAGGTAGCGGCAACGTCTTCGGCGTCAATGGCAATGCTCTCAATTTTATCAACGAGCGAAGCGTATTCTTCATCCAAACGAGAAATAACGCCCAACGCACGATTCGCCGAACGCAAACGATCGCCAACACCCCCCTCGTCGGATAATGCCGACAAGGCTTCGCGTAAAGCGGTAATAATCTTTTCAAGATTGTTTATTTTATTGCGCTTTGCAAGCAGTTCGTCCTCTTCGCCTTCTTTTAAATCTACGCTTTCAATATCCTCAATTTGGAAAGACAAAAGCTCTAACCGACGGCTACGTTCTTTCTCGTCTCCGCCCAGCATTTCAATTTGCTCGTCAATTGTACGTTTTTCCTGTAATAAGGCGGAAATCACACGTTTTTGTTCGGCTAATTCCGCACCAACCACTTCGTCGAGCATCTTCAATTGATTGCTTTCCTTTAAAAGGAAGAAGTGTTCGCTTTGCCCGTGAACGTCCACCAAAGAATCGGTCACTTCACGCAACATCGCCACCGTCACGGCATTTCCGTTAATTTTTATAGAACTTTTGCCATTGTCGGCAAAGCGGCGCGAAATGATAATTTCGCCCTCCGTTTCAATATCCAAATCACGCAAAGCCGCAACCGCTTTGGAATCCTCCGAAACAATAAATTCAGCTTTTACCATACATTCGCTTTCGCCGTAGCGAATCATTGAACGATCGGCTTTCGCGCCTAAAACAAAGTTAACGGAATCTAAAATAACCGATTTTCCCGCACCCGTTTCCCCAGAAAGCACGTTTAAACCTGCCCCGAACCGAAGGTCCGCGGATTCGATTAACGCTACGTTTTTAATGGTGAGCCTGGATAACATACTTTTCGCCTGCCGTTCCTTGCAATTTATTTCATAAACGCCATAATTCTTTCAACTACGGCATCCGCGCCGATTGCGTCTGCACAAACAATCAACAACGTATCGTCCCCTGCAACCGAACCGATAATTTCTTCGTAATTTAATTTATCAACGACTGCGCCTGCATTTGCGCCGTTACCCGTCAACGTCTTTACGACAACAAGATTTTGCGCCGCTTTTACGGAAATAACGCAATCGCGGAACAAGCTTTTCATTTTGGGCGAAATTTCACTTTCCCCATCGTTTATGTACGCATAGCGGTATTTTTTCTCAATTCCTGCCACCTTAAAAAGGTGCAAATCACGAATATCCCTCGAAATTGTCGCTTGCGTTACAACGTAATTCATTTTATTAAGCTCCGCGCACAATTCTTCCTGCGTTTCAATTTCCTTATGCGAAATCAACTCTAAAATTTTCGCATGTCTTGCCGACCTTAACATATATTTTCTCCTCTTACAATTGCTTTTGTATTTTTCTTCCCCAATTTAACCGTTTAATTTATTTTTTACCCTCGCAAAGAAATCCGCGCCCTCTTTCGTCGGAAAATCCGCAGTAAACGGCGCTTTTTTAATATGCATTTCCACGTTTTCAGGCAAGGATGCAACCACTTTTCCGTCCGCTAATACAATGGATTTCCCTTTTACGCTTCTAATGATAAATTCGTCCGTATCCGAAAAGACAATGGGTCTTGCACGCATAGAAAATGCGCAAATAGGCGTCATCATAAATACGGGAACTTCCGGCGTTAAAATGGCGCCGCCTGCCGATAAAGAATACGCCGTGGAGCCCGTCGGCGTGCAAATTAACAGCCCGTCCCCCGAAATTTCCGTTTTTCCTTCTTTCGCCGCCACTTGCAATTTTAAAATTTGTGTCGAAGTGGTCGAAAGTAAGCCATAATCACGTTGAATGGCAATTTCATTTAAGGCGTAATAGGTCTTTTCACCAATGGTTAATTGCAAAACACTGCGTTTAACAATCGGCGCTTTGCCTTGTTCCAAAAGGGCAAGCAGCTCTTTTACACGCTCCCTTTCGTCTTTCTCGTATTCGGTTAAAAATCCCAACGTACCATAATTGATACCAATAATTTTGATACCTTTTTGCGCAGCAATTACCGCGGAATGCAAAATCGCGCCGTCGCCGCCCAAAACAAGCAGCACGTCTACGCCGTCAATTTCGCTATAAGTCGTAAATTTAACGGTTTCGTATCCCAAATCGTTTAAAAAGGCAATGATTTCTGCCATTGTTTCCGCAGTTTTTGCCTTATTTTTGTTCCCAAGTACTCCAATTTTCATGGTTTTCACCAATTTTTTCCTTTTGTTTATATCAACTCGCCAAGCGAATTATGCCTGACAAAGTTCTTTACTTCATTGACGATATCCATATCCAGCCTTTTGCCCTTTTCGCTTGGCTTGATATACAAGATATATTCGATATTTTTCCCTTTGCGAACGGGCGCATTGACAATTCCGTGCGGATATAATCCGTTTTCCACCAAATATCGCAACACTTTTTCAACAATGCTTGCATGTGCCGACGGCGAAACAATACCGCTTTTGCCTATATGCTTGTTTTCACACTCAAATTGCGGCTTAATCAATACAAACGCGCTGCCATTTTCGCTTAAAATCTCTTTAATCACAGGAAAGATCAACCGCAATGAGATAAAACTAACGTCCGTTACAACGCCGTCTATTTCCTCAGGGAAATCCTCTTTTCGCAAATAACGAGCGTTTGTGTTTTCCATTTGCACTATTTTATTGGAAGAACGCAGTTTTTCATGCAACAAGCTTTCCCCAACGTCAACGGCATACACTTTTTTTGCTTCATTTTGCAACAAGCAATCGGTAAAACCGCCCGTACTAGCGCCGATATCGACAAAAATCTTATCTTTGCAGGAAAATGGAAAGGTTTTTAACGCTCTATCCAATTTATAGCCGCCATTGGATACAAAGGTTTCCTCCGCTTCCACAAAGGTTATCGTATCCGTTTCCTTAATTTCCGTTTTCGCCTTTATTTGCTTGCCGTTTATCAGGACCAATCCTTTTTCAATTGCTTCCGCCGCTTTGGT
>JAZOVQ010000082.1:0-5758 GCA_045658805.1 Candidatus Scatosoma sp. | reverse complement strand
TTGATGAAGTATTTGACGACGAAAGTTGAATTGCAAGCTGAATATTCGATGACCTCTGGTTATATGCCCGTTATCAAAGCGGCTCAAAACCACGAAGTTTACCAAGAATTCCTTGCAAAAGCTGACGGCGGCGCATACTTGGAAGCAGCTTGTGTAAAACAATCTATCGCTCAAATGGATTACTACTATGTATCCCCCGCATTCGACGGTTCGTCTGCGGCTCGTGAAGCAGTTGCAACGCTTATCCAAGCTTGCTTCGTAAACGCTCCTGCAGATGCAGCTGGTATCGAAACGTACGTTGCTAACAAGTTCGAAGAAATCATTGAAGAACTTGAAATGGATTATGGCTAATTTATATTAAAATAAGGAAAAATGATTGAGATTATAACGCACCAGCGGCGGAAGCGCTTTGCAGTAATGAAAGGGTGGGGTTGTAAATGTAACAATGTAAAAAAACCAAAAGGGGAGCGCAGGCTTCCCTTTTGTCATATCAATTTGTGACAAAAGAAAGAAAAGAATAAAAAATAAGAAAAAAAATAACAAAATTTATGAAATTTTTTTCAAAATGCTATTGACGGCGTGAAAAAATTGTTGTATAATAAAATACGAAGTAACATGCCGACGTTTACTTGGCGTCGGGAATACAGGGGAGGATTGCCATGGAAAATAAGGCAGTGGACGTAAAGAAGTTTAAATTTGGTAAAGACGGGCTTATTCCCGTGGTAGTGCAGGATTATGAAAGCGGCGAAGTTTTGATGCTCGTTTACATGAACGAAGAAGCCGTTAAAAAGACGTTTGACACTGGCTATGCGCATTATTACAGCCGTTCGAAGAAAGCGGTTGCTAAATTTGGCGAAGCTATCGGCAATACGCAAAAGGTAAAAGCGGCGTTCTTGGATCACGATTCTGATACCTTGCTTTTGAAGGTTGCGCAAAAGGGATTTTCCGATCCCGAACAAAATTCTTTCACTTGTTTCCCCGATCAAATCAAAGGGGATTACAACGATATCGGCGGCGAAATGTTCGGTCGTTTGCAACGCATTGTTGCAGATTGTAAAAAGAACCCCGAAACGGGTTCCTACACCAGCTTCCTTTTCGTGCGCGGCGTGGATAGAATTGGCAAGAAGGTGGGCGAAGAAGCCGTTGAGCTTGTTATCGCTTCCAAAAACGAAGAAAAGGTGGGCGTTATCAACGAAGCGGCTGACCTTCTCTATCACGTAATGGTTTTGCTTAACGCCAAAGACGTTAAAATTTCCGAAGTGTGCAAGGAACTTTGTAAACGTAACAGATAAGCAACTGAATTTTATAACGATTTCAAAAAAACAAGCGTGGAGTATTTCCGCTTGTTTTTTGTTTTTCAAAAATGCATTTTTGGGGCGGTTTGGTGATAAAATACGCTGTTTTTTCACTCTACTGTGGGTGGAAAATGCCAATTCTACCGTGAGTAGAGTGCATTTTTTTGTTCGGTAGAGTAAAAAAATGGGGCGGTAGAGGGATTTTTTCCACAAAAAGCTTGTAATTTGAGGAAAAATGTGCTAAAATAGGATTACGATTGGGAAAGAATGCAATTCTTTTGACAAAACCCGTCAATATCCGCGTGGAAAAGACAAAATAAAGCGCTTGCGACGTGTTATCATAGGCTATGCTGAGAAAACACGGCAAAAAAAGAGTGAGGAGCGCGGATTGGGTTATGGCGAGAAAAATTGTCGTTACGTCGGGGAAAGGCGGCGTGGGGAAAACCACGGTAGCGGTTCAATTGGCCGCCGCGCTTGCCGCGAAAGGACAGCGGACGCTGGTTTGCGATGCTGATTTCGGGTTGAACAACGTGGACGTGACGGCAGGCATGGAACACGCCGTAACCTACGATCTTGTAGACGTTATCGAGGGACGGTGCAGGGCCAAGCAGGCATTGATTCGGCATAGCTATTATGGAAATATGTATCTATTGACCAGCAATCATTCCTCGCCTGAACGGTACGTTTCGCCGCAAGCGGTGAAGTTGGTTTTAGACGCCTTGTCGCCGCAATTCGATTTTATTTTTATCGACAGTCCATCGGGGTTGGACGACGGATTCCACCGCGCGGTGGCGTCGGCGGACGAAGCGATTGTAGTGACGACGTTGCACGTAGCGGCACTGCGAGATGCGGATAGAGCGATTACTCTTTTAAAAAGCTACAACCTCAAAGAAATGGCGGTGGTGGTAAACCGCGCGCAGGGCGATTTGCTTATCGCTGGCGAATGTTTGTCGCCTTTAGACGTTTCCGATTTGTTAAAAATACCGTTGCTGGGGCTGTTGCCTGAGGAATACGGAATGGCGGACGGAGTGCTGACGGAGATTTCGTCGGCGTATAAAACGTTGGCAAACAATTTGCTTTCGGGGAAACGAAAGCTGTACGACGTAACGAAAAAATATTCGGGATTCTTTGGGAATATTCGCCGTGTTTTGAAGCGAAATTTATAAAAGCTTTCGACGGACGGTGGATAGAGTATGCGATTATTTTCCGAAGAATTTGTACGGGTAAACAACCTTTTAAGGGCGGATAAATCGGTGATGAGTGAGGCGTGCAAAGCCTTGGTGTTGCAGGATTTTGCCGATAAATTTAGCGAATATTTCGATTTGACTGGCTTACCGCGTATGGATATTGATTGTAAAAACGGTACGTACACAGTGACGGTGACATTTCAAGCGGAACGAATTAAGAAATTCAACGTGCTGAAATAGCGCGAAAAAAATAAAAATGAACTATACGAAAAACAGATAGATAGCAAAGGAGAAGATTATGGGAAGACAATTTGACATCGTGGTGGATTCGGCGTGCGATATGCCTCAAGAATACCTCGAACAAAACAATATTATTTGTGTAAACTTGGGTTTCAACATGAATAATATCAATTATGAAGGCGAAAGCGGGGAAAGACTTCCTTTGCCTGAATTTTACGCGAAGCTCCGCGACGGTGCAATGCCCACGACTTACCAGGTTACGGGTGAACTTGCAAAGCAATACATGAGAAAAGCTTTGGATGCAGGCCGCGACGTTTTGGTTGTTGCATTCTCGTCGGCGCTTTCTGGTACGGCAGGCAGCTTTGTCGTTGCTGCGCGCGATCTTGCCGAAGAATATCCCGATAGAAAAATTAAAGTGGTGGATTCCCTTTGCGCTTCTATGGGCGAAGGTTTGCTTTTGGACTACGTAATTAAAAAGGCGGACGGCGGCGCGAGTATTGAAGAAACGGCGCAGTATGCCGAAGATTTGAAATTGCACATTTGTCACCACTTCACGGTGGATAATTTATTCCACTTGAAGAGAGGGGGCAGAGTGTCGACGACGACGGCAATTATCGGTTCTATTTTGAAAATTAAGCCGATTATGCACGTGGATGACGAAGGGCGCTTGACGGCAATCGGTAAGGCAATGGGTAGAAAAAAATCCTTGCATACTTTGGTCGATAATTTGTTTGAAGGCGCAGATATGGACGAAAACGATCCTATCTTTATCAGCCATGGCGATTGTATGGAAGACGTAGAATACGTTATCAGCCTTATCAAAGAAAAAATGCCTAACGTAGAGATTATGGTCAATTACGTAGGGGCGGTAATCGGCTCGCATTCGGGCGCAGGCACGCTTGCAATCTTTAACAAAGGCAAGCATAGATAAAAAACGGAAACAAATAAAAAGGGCTTCGGGAACATTTTCTTCCCGAAGCCCTTTAAATATATTTTATTTCTTCTTCACTTCCACAACGGATAGGCTGTCTTTTTGCACCTTAAACAATATATCAAAATCCCCAAACGCCATGCCGTAAATGCGGTCGGGCTCGTCCTGATAGGAAGGGCGAGGATCGTCGGCTAAACATTCCTGCAAGCCCTGCTGTTTGTCTTTTGGAACAAGGGCAAGCAATTGTTCGGGAAACTGTACAAGCAAACGATGGTTTTCTCCCTCGGCGGCGTAGCCTGCCGTGGCGTTAGGCTGGCAATCGGCAAAGGGCAGGTACGGCTTGACGTCCAAAATAGGCGTTCCGTCTAAGAGGTCCGCGCCTGCAACCATCAAGACGTCGCCTTCGTTTTCTCTATGCTCCACCCCGATAAGCTTCACGCAGGAAAGCCCTATGGGATTGGGGCGAAAAGGGGAACGGCTGGCAAAAACTCCCACTCTGGTGTTACCGCCAAGACGAGGGGGACGGACGGTTGCCGACCACTCCGTTTTATGCGCTTTGGAAAAATCGAAAATTAGCCAAAGATGGGAAAAACCTTCGATGCCGCGCAGGGCTTCGCTGTTGCGGTATTTGGGGCAAAAAACAACTTCCGCCGTCAAAGAGGGTGCGCGTCCGCTTTGTCTGGGAATACCAAATTTTTCTTTAAAATCGCTGTGAATGTACCCAATGGGCTCCATGGTCAATTTTTCCATAATTCGCTCCTTTTTTTCGTCTTTATTATACCGCAAATGCCTGCCGTTGTCAAGCCGTTTGGTAAATTGCAAAAAAACCTGTCTGGCGTTGTTTGACCGCGTTCGCGCGCGTGTATATATAATGTATATATTCGGCGTAAAAATGCAAATAAACGCCAATTGTATGCAAAAACCGCCGAAATATACAAAATTTATACATTTATGCAATTTATGCAAAAAATATCCAAAAATATCTGAAAGTTTTATAAAACAAGGGATTAAAAAGGTTTGACAAGGGTGTTTTAAAGGCGTATAATAGGTGCATAAAACGAATATATATACGGCAATTGACCGTAAGGAGAGTAATTATGGATAAAAAAGACATCAAAAAAGTAGTGCTTGCATATTCGGGTGGTTTGGACACTTCTATTATCATTCCTTGGTTGAAGGAAAATTACAACAATTGCGAAGTTATTGCGGTAAGCGCAAACGTTGGGCAAGCGGACGAATTGGAAGGTTTGGAAGAAAAGGCAATCAAGACGGGTGCGTCCAAGCTTTACATTGAAGATTTGACGGACGAATTTGTAGACGATTACATTGTTCCTACGATGATGGCTGGCGCGAAGTATGAAGAATATTTGCTTGGTACGTCTTTTGCTCGTCCTATTATTGCAAAGCGTATTGTTGAAATTGCGAAGAAAGAGGGTGCGGACGCTATTTGTCACGGCTGTACGGGTAAGGGTAACGACCAAGTTCGTTTTGAGCTTACCATTAAGGCATTTGCGCCTGATATGGCAATTATCGCGCCTTGGAGAGAGTGGTCGATTAAATCGAGAGAAGAAGAAATTGAATATGCGGAAGCGCACAACGTACCTTTGAAGATTAATCGTGAAACCAACTATTCGAAGGATAAAAACTTGTGGCATTTGAGCCATGAAGGTTTGGACCTTGAAGACGCTGGCAACGAACCTTTGTATGAAAAGGAAGGCTTCTTGGAAATGGGCGTATCGCCTTTACAGGCGCCCGATAAACCCACGTACATTACTTTGGATTTCGAACAAGGCAAGCCTGTTGCTTTGGACGGAAAGAAGATGAGCGCAAAAGAAATTATCCTTGCGCTTAACGAAGTGGGCGGTGCAAACGGCATTGGGCTTTTGGATATCGTAGAAAACCGTTTGGTTGGTATGAAGTGCAGAGGGGTATACGAAACGCCGGGCGGTGAAATTTTGTACGCGGCGCACAATTATTTGGAAACCCTTTGCTTGGATAAATACACCTCGCACAAAAAGCAAGAACTTTCCGTATGCTTTGCAGAGCTTGTGTATAACGGACAATGGTACACCCCTCTTCGCGAGGCGTTGACGGCGTTCGTAAAC
>JAZOVQ010000081.1:0-12034 GCA_045658805.1 Candidatus Scatosoma sp. | reverse complement strand
GCTATATTATATTAAGAAATAACAATTTTGTAAACTGTTTTTCAACCCGTTTTTAAAACTTTTTTCTATTTTACTAAATTTTTTTTAGGAAAAAGAGCCGTTTTCGTATTGAAAACGACTCTTTTGCATGTTATTATTCGTTATCTTTGGTTTCCGCGTCGTCGTCAGCGTATACGTCGATAGACTTATCGTCCGTCGTATCGATCTTCTTACGCTTGTACGCGTTTACGGTAGCTTCCGCCTTTCTTCTTGCCTTCTTCTTGTTGTTTACAACAATTACAGGAACAGTGATAAGGAGAATCACCACTACGCCGCCGCCAATAGCCGCCGTAATGATAGCCCAAGTAGGCCAGCCTTCTTCCGTTTCTTCCGTTTCTTCTTCGTGGCGAAGCGTGTTCGTCCAGCCTTCCTTCATAAGCTCAATGTCTTCGTCAGAGTAGCCGCCAAGTCTATTTACAAATTCGGTTTCGCTAACGATTGCAGCGTTAGCTGCGTTTACGGGAAGCGTCTTTTTGTTTTGTTCCTTACCTGCTTTGAAGTCAGTCAAAACTTGTGCTTCTTCAGCGGTGTACAAATCCAATGCAACAGCATCGTCAAACACTTCGGTTTCACCCGTACGGAAGTAATACTTCAATACTTTTTGCATATCGCTTGCGCAAGCATTGATATATTCTTGTACTTGTTCATATTTTTCGTTAAGCGTCTTGATTTCCGCTTGCGTTTCAGGAAGCTTCACGGCGTTTACGTAGTTGTACGCTACGCCGTCAATCTTTTGCGCGTCAGCGTAATAGAATACGCCGTTAATCAATTCAGGCATATACCAAGACGTGCTGCCCGTAAATTCCGCATAAGCGATCGTAATGGGCTTGAATTCGTCCGTAGTAATCAACGCGTTGTAATCGCGTGCCGTACCCGTATAGTTTACACGGGAAAGCTTGTTGCCGTCCGTACCTGCGCTGTAATAGTAAACGTAATCACCAGCCGTTTTCCAAAGGGTTACGCTGGAAACGCCGCTTGCAATTTTCACTTCGCTTGCAATTTCGCCGTTTGCCGCAGCCGTTGCTCTATACAAAGCGTCGCCCGAAACGTAAATGTAGGAATGAACGCCGTCTTCGTAGAAGTAAAGCGAGGTTGCCGTTGCTTTCGTCGTATCGGTTGCAACTACGCCCAAGCTTCCGTTGCTCATAATCGAGTTCCAGTTGGTTCTTGCCGCAGGCATATAATACAATGCCGATGCTTCAGCTTCCGTTTCCGTTTTAACAATTTCCGATTTCGTCAAATAAACGCCGTTGTTGTTATAGTTGGTAATTTCGTATTTGTAACCTTGAGGTTCCGTTGCGTTAGCCGCAATTTCAGCGTCCGTTTTAGCGTCGTTGAATTGCGTTGCTTTCGCCGTCTTACCTACGCCGTCCAAAACAAGCGTACCAAGGTTCACGTACGGATAGGTTGCAGGATCGTTGAAATCGTACGTAGCTTCCGTTTCAGCTTCCGCAGCCGCTTCGTTTGCTTCTTCCATATAATCGGTTTCGAAGGTGTACGTTTTACCGCCCGTTACCGTGTATTGGCAGGTTTGCGCTTCTTCGTTATACGAATAGCTTGCAACCGTAGCCGCCGCGTTTACGGAGTAAAGCTGGTTGTAGGAATAGGAGCTGCCCGTTTCCAAATCGTATTGAACGTTCATGGTGTAATATACGTTGGGATCGGTAGCGTCGTCGCTATTGAAATAGAAATTGGACGCTGCGTTTTTAACAAGAACGGTATCCTTCTTCGATACGGTGTTAAAGGAATGCAATTCGCCATTGTATTCGTACATACAATAAACGGTTTCGCCAACCTTAACGAAGCGGTAGTTGGTTGCGTTGTTGTCAAGACGGAAATAATAATCGGTCATAACCGTCGAGTTTTTCAAATCCGCTTTCTTGAAGTCGATCCAAGTGTTACCAACTTCACCGTCCATGTTTTTATCGGTTGCAGGGGTTGCGAAATAGATATCGTCGCCGTAGATAAAGAAACCGTTAAAGCTTTGCGTGCCAACGATCATAGGGATAACCGTTTCAGCTTTCGCATCTTTCTTCGTTACGTCGGTTTCCTTAATACGCATAAGCGAACCCTTAACAACGTTGCCAATTTCATTGGATGCGGTGTACGCTTCCGCGCCGTTGATAAAATAGATATATTCGCCTTTTTTAACAACGAAACCACCGTTTTCCGAAACTGTGCCTTCTGCGTACGTAAGCTTGTTCTCCAACGTGTATTCGTCAGAACAAGACGCCATCGTTGCAACCGTACCGCTGATCAACGTAGCCGCCGCTACAAGGCTGAATAACTTTTTAAACTTAATGCTCATTGTGGTATAATGCCTCCAAATGTTAAGAAACTTTTTAAAACGTTACAGGTGACAATCTCGACAATAAACCGACCTGCCGCTTTTCGTCCCTTAACGAATCCGTTAATTTTTATCGGTAAAATGTGCATTGACCGACAATACTAACGCATATTCTATTATATATCAAAATGTCAATTAAAGCAAACAAAAACGCTGTCGTTTTTAGCTATTTTCGGTGAAAATTTTATATTTTTGGAGGTTTTTTATTTTGGAACCCTTCGGATTGCTCCATTTTTTACAATCTTTGCTACAAAATCCCCCTACGGGGGATCAAAATGCGCAAAATTCAACGCCGCCCCCACCCGTCCAAACGGAAGAAAATGAGGATAAAATTCCCTCAAATTCTCCCCAAAATGCCGATGCGTCCCCCTCGCAGGACGCCTGCCTGCGATTTATGCAAGCGCATGATTTACGCAGCGGACGCACCCGTAAAAAATAGGCGTTTAACGGGCTGTTTTTCGCCTTAAAATAACCTCGCCGCCGTCTTGGATAGGACACAAAGAAAAGACTCCCTATGCGCCGTTTGCAAGGGAGTTTTTTCAATAGATTTTTTGATATAGCTCTGAGGGATAAAAGGTATTTCAACTCGTCCATGCCCCATGCATTTTGATAAAAGCGTACTTTAAAGGCTGTTTAAAAACGCCTGCAATTTTTGTTTTTGTTCGTCCGTCAACGTATCGACGTCAACGTTCAATTGCAGCCCCTTTATTTTTTCAGCTGGCAGCTTTTTGCCGTCGGGCGTATTTCCCTCTTGTTTCAAAAGATACGGACAGTTTTCACCGTATTCCGCGCGCAACTCGTCTATACGGCACAACAACGTCGGCTCTACGTAATTATCCTTTACAGGCGCGCCCAAACCATTTCTTTGCGGTTGTGCTTCACCGCAAAGCAACGCGATAATTTCGGACACCAATGCAGATTTTTTCATAGCTGTTGGATTTCGCACACCCACCGCCCTGCCGTACGCGCGCAACGCCGTCAAGCTGACGCTTTGTAAACAATTCTCGCAAGCCAACTTAAATTCTTGACGTTTATCCATCGTAATTGCCCTCGCTCAAAAAAAGTGCGCCAACCGAAGTTAGCGCACCGAAAAACGCAAACTCCAATTGTCGCCAAACAAATTTCGAGCAATCAAAAGGATATTCCTTACACAACCACCGATGGAATTTGCACTTTTACCAAATTCATTTAATGGTTGTGCACACGGAAAAAGATATAATTTCCTCTTTTACAAAAAGAGAAAAAATATCCCTGTGATTGATTTATAAAATTTGTTTGGCACATTTATTATATGCTATTTTTGTACAAAAGTCAATACTTTTTGTAAATTTTTTTCTTCCTTAAAGCTCGTCTTTGTCCGAGGAAAGGCTGTATCGCAATAAGCGGTTGGTTAGTAAAAATTATTTTTACGGTTTGACGAGAAGAAATGCAAGAAAGACAAGCGTTATGCGAGGGCGCATACCCCCAGTGGTCTGTAACCGAGCATCACGCGTAGCATTTCGCCGCATTTTTCCGTCAAAAAACAACCGAGTATTGAGATATAGCCTAAAGAAGAAAAAAAAGAAACGCACCGCAAAGGGTACGTTTCGTTTTTTCATTATCTCTTCGAGAACTGAGGAGCACGTCGTCGCAACAAACTTCTTCCCCTCGCAATGCGCTTCCGCACATTGCTCGTTTTTCCGTTTGTTTCTCCTCTTCCCATAAAATCTTTGCTACGCAAATCTTTGATGGGAGCCCTATTTCTTCTAAAGCTCGTCTTTGTCCTCTGTCTCGAAGAAAAAAAAGAAACGCACCGCAAAGGGTACGTTTCGTTTTTTTCATTATCTCTTCGAGAACTGAGGAGCACGACGAGCTTTCTTCAAGCCGTACTTCTTTCTTTCCTTCGCACGAGGGTCGCGGGTCAAGAAACCTGCAGCCTTCAACGTAGGACGGCTGTTTTCTTCTGCTTCAAGCAATGCACGTGCAATACCAAGACGGATTGCGCCTGCTTGACCAGTGTAACCACCACCGATTACGTTTACGAAAATATCATATTTGGTTTCTACGTCAACCGCTACGATAGGTTGCTTAACGATGTACTGAAGAGTACCTTGAGGGAAATAATCTTCCAAAGTACGATCGTTGATTACGATCGAGCCGTTGCCGCCGGGGATAAGACGTACACGAGCGATAGCCTTCTTTCTTCTACCCGTGCCCCAGAATTGAAGCTTCTTTTTAACGTTTGCTTTAGCCATTTTCACATCTCTCCTTAGTCAAGTTTGAGTACTTCGGGTTTTTGAGCAGCGTGGTTGTGCTCAGCACCCTTGTAAACCTTGAGCTTTTTAAGCATAGCTCTGCCAAGGCTGTTCTTAGGCAACATACCTCTTACCGCTTCGTATACAGCAAGGTCACTCTTTTCTTCCATCATTTTCTTGTAGGAAATTTCTTTAAGACCGCCGATATAACCGGTGTGGTATCTGTAGAATTTGTTTTCCAACTTCTTACCAGTAAGCACCGCCTTATCGGTGTTGATTACGATTACGAAATCGCCGGTATCTACGTTGGGAGTAAAGGTGGGTTTATTTTTACCGCGAAGTACGGATGCGACTTTGCTAGCAACACGTCCAAGAGGAACGCCTGCTGCGTCTACAACGTACCACTTTCTTTCAACCGTTTCGGCATGCGCCATATAGGTTTTCATAATATGTTACTCCTTATTTTGTGTATATTTTTTTCTTTTTTGATTGTATGCGTCGCTTGAGGGCTTCTCTCACAAATCCGTTCAACTAACGGGGAAAAACGGGTTTTTCAAGCGCTTCCCGAAGCTTGCTTATTTATTGTATTATGAAACGAAATTTAAGTCAAGCTGTTTTGAGCCGACTTTTTCAATTTTTTTTAATTTTTTTTGAAATTTTTTTCGCTTTTTCTTCTCATTGCCGTTTTTTCCTTATTTTTCAAGGATTTCAACGCATTTTTACACGCACGCGCGCACGCACGTGTATACGTGTATTATATATTAATGTATACATTTCCCCTTCGGCGGTTTTCGTTGGGGTAAACAAAAAGCGTTCCCTGCTCACTTGCAAGAAACGCCTTTTTTATTTTTATTTGGTTTTAAATGCCTGCTACGCCTTTGCAAGTTACCGTAACACGAACGGCAAAATTCCAATCCGCGCCGAGTGAAACGATTGCCCATTGCGCCGCCGTACCTTCGTACGTCATTTCAGCAACCGCTTCGCAGTTGAAGAATGCCGCAACACCAATTTCCGTAAGGCTTGCAGGAAGCTCTACTTTGACAAGGCTGTCACAGCCGTCAAATGCGCTTTCGCCAATCTTTTCAATGCCTTCCGAAATACGGATACGAACGATTTGTACGTTGCTCTTAAATGCGTTTGCCGCAATTTCTTTTACAGGTTTTGCGTCGTGGGTTGCAGGAATCCAAACGTCAGCATCCGCACACGTACCGATACCCGTTACGATATAATAGCTTTCATCAGCCGACAAAGTATACGCCAAGCCTGCGCTGGTTTCCGTTCTTTGCGCGTCGCAACGGATACAATCGAAGTCTTCAAACGTATGTCCAAGTGCAGGGATTATCGCACCGGAAATCAACAAGGTTCCACAGTGAGAACATTGATAGCTGTCGCCAACGCCTGCCGTCATACAGGTTGCTTGCGTTCCAGGAACGAGTTCCGTCGTATGGCTACCCGTTGCAGGGATAACTGCGGGTTCTTGTACAATCATGTTACATGCCGAACATTTCTTACCTTCCGTCCAACCCGTTTCCGAGCAAGTAGGTTCTACCGCAGGAATGGTTACGTAGGTGTGCGCCGTCGTTTTAATCATTTCTTGCGTCTTATGGATAAAGCCGCAATCGGTACAATAGATACCTTCCGTCCAACCAATGGTGGAGCAGGTTGCCGCAACTGCGGGGATAATGCCGTTTCTATTGTGCGCTTTTTTCGACGTCGTCGTGGATGCTTTCAAGGTTTCACCGCAATCGGTACAGAATGCACTAGCGGTAAAGCCGTTCTCCGTACAGGTTGCTTCCGTTCCAGCAACAAGCTTCACGTTGTTAAGACGCAAGCCGTCAAAGGTAATATACCAAGTGTTGCCAAATTCGTCTACTTCAACGTAGTTGCCGTTAAGCCACTTATCAATATCCGTATTGTTGGGGTGAGCCAACGCAGGAATTTCTACTCTGGGATAGGTTACAGTTGCACAAACCGTGCAATATTTACTTTCGGTATAGCCCACGCGAGAGCAGGTAGGCGTTTTACCAGGGATAACGATTTCGGTGTGGTCAACAAGTTCGATCGTTTCTTGTCTTTCCAAAATCTTACCGCAGTCGGAGCAATATTTGCCTGCCGTCAAACCAGTGCTCGAACAGGTTGCTTCAACGCGAGGGAGGATTACTTCGGTGTGGTTCAATTGAGTAATCAATTCTCTATCTTGAGTCATTTCGCCGCAAAGCTTACAATACTTACCTTCCGTCATACCGGGAGCATCGCACGTTGCCGCTTTGCCGGGAATCGTTTCAATGTATTCTGCAGGGTGGTTAAGCTTATCTACCTTCGTGCCTTCCGCCTTGATTTCCTTACACATTACGCAAACTTGTCTGCCAATGTAGCCGTCCGTCGTACAGGTTGCCGCAATGTTGTACACTTCTACACGGCAATCAAGTTGGGGAAGTCGAATTGCTTTCTCAAGCGTTACTTCACAAGTATCGCAAACGATTGCGCCTTGAATACCAGCCGCTTGACAGGTAGGAGCCGTGCTCGCTTGTTGAACGGGGCTATGTCCGAACGCTGCAATTTCTTGTCTGTCGCTTACGCCGCACACGCTACACGTTTTATAATCGGTGTAACCGTCCGTCGTACACGTTGCCGGAAGACCAGTGAAATGTTCATACGTATGTCCGAGCGCCGAAATTTCTTCTTTCGTATCATGATCACAACGGGTACATTTAGCGTACGCATTCCAACCAACGCTCGTACACGTAGGCGCTTGTGCGTCTACCAAAATCGTCATTTCGTGACCGATTGCCGCAAGTTCTACTTTGTTGGTATCATGGCAACGAGAACATTCCTTATATGCAGCCCAGCCCGCTTCCGTACAAGTTGCGGCTTGCGCTTCGTGTTCCACGTAATCGTGGCCAAGCGCATCAAGCTGGGTGATTTTTTCTGCACCGCAGGTACAAACCTCTACGCGCTGTCCAAATTCTAAACAGCTAGGAGCTTGATATCTGCTTGCATCTTCTACGAAACTGCATTCGTGAATAGGTTCTTCGTAGGTGTCCTGATCGTCGCTCAATAGATAGAACGCAAGAGGAATACCCACTGCCAATGCTATGATTAATATACAGGTCAACAAAATTGTTAAAACCTTGTTCGATCTCTTCATAACATTCCTCCAAAATAGATTAGTTCATCGGTCCACACCGTGCACGCATTTATTTTAACACATAAAACCTGCGCTCGTCAAGTATTTCAAACAAAATATATAATAATTTTATTATATACATAGCGAGTTTTCCACATTTTTTTTACTTTTTTTGCCCTTGTCGCCAAAAAAATTTGGGCGGTAGCTTTCGCCGCCGCCCATTTTTCAATTTTTAATCGCTTTCCATGCTTGCGTTACACCGACCAAATTTCCACTTCGCCATCGTTGTAATGCCAGAAATTACCTGCCGTCGTAGGCTCTTCTTCGCTGTAAAAATACCAGTTGTTGGTGATGCCGTTAATACTGCCGCCCAAATAGTAATTGATACCGTCAAGATCGGCTTCCGCGCCTGCGTAATAGATTGCCGTAATATAATTGCTTACTTTTAAACCGTAACGGTGTACCCAAGTAACCGTCGTGGGCATAACCAATTCGAAATTCTTACATCTATTGAACGCGTCTTCGCAAATGTATTTAACGCCTTCTTCAAGCACAATCTTTTTAAGCGCAGTACAGCCTTCAAACGCGCGCTTATGAATACGGGTTACCGAACCAGGAATACGGATTTCTTCAAGCGCGGTACATTCCGCAAAGATATACGTTTCGTCCGAATCGCCGCCTGCAAAAGTTACGCCGTCCGCCAAAGATACCGTTTTCAACATTTTGCAATATTTAAACGTACCCTTGCCAAGCTCCGCCGCGCCTGCTACCGTCACTTTTTCCAATGCACTGCTGTTTGCAAATACTTCCGTACCAAAGCTCGTCGCGCCAAGGATAACCACTTCTTTCAAGCAAGCATTGTAATTGAACGCATAGGTGTTCACTTTCGTTACGTTTGCGCCAATCGTCACTTTTTGCAAGGATTGAATATTCTTAAACGCTTTCCAACCGATTTCCGTTACCGTGTCGGGGGTTACGTATTCGGTTGCGGAGTTCGCGGGCATATAGCGCACGAGCGTCGTACCCGCTTTGTTATAAAGGTTGCCGTCAATTGCGCTGTAAGAGGGGTTGTTTGCATCCACTTCCACCGCCGCCAACGCCGTACAGCCGTCAAGCGCGTCACTCGCAAGCGTAGTGAGGCTTGCAGGCAAGCTAATTGTTTGTACCGACGTGTTGGTGAAAGCATACTTTTCCACATACGTAACCATTTCGGGAACAACTATGCTTTGCACTGCCGAATTACCGCTAAACGCGTACATGGCTACCCTGTTTACCCCATTCGGGATAACAGCGTTGCTGTTTGTGCCCACGTAATTTACAAGATATTTCGTGCTGTCAACGGGCATTTCGGGCGCCATTGCGCTGGGTTGCGCTTGGTAGGTAACAAACCCGTTGCCGTCCATCACCAAACCGCTTGTACCCATGTCGGGCGTATAGCAATTTTTAATGGTTTCCGCGTTTAAGCCGTACATAGAATAATCACCCATGAAGAACATATTACTGTACGTGCCGTCACAAATTTCCACCACTTTGTTGCAGCCGTCAAACGCGCTCCAAGCTTCCGTCAAACCCGTACCAACTTCGATACGGTTAATGTTGATACAACCGCTAAACGCGCCCATACCAAGGCTCGTTACGCTGTCAGGAATTACTACGGCGTAAATATCCGTCGCGCCCATAAACGCACCCTCGCTAACCGCCGTTACCGCCTGCCCTTCGTGCGTATCGGGGATAAGCAACATGCCGCCAGGGAAATTCCCTCTGCCTACAACGGTGTAACCGTTGCCGTTGTCTGCGTATTCCAAAGTGTACGCAATAATTACGGGAAGGTCGTTATCGTCGTCACCGTCGTTTTCATTGTCATTGTTGTCATCGTTGTCATCGTTGTTATCGTCACCGCCAACGTCGCCGCCAATATCGCCGCCGCCGATATCGTCCTTCGGTAAATAATCCGACCAGTTGGGGTTGTCTTCAAACACGATTGCGGATTGATATTTTTCATGCGTATACACGTCGAAAATGTCCGTAAACTGTTCGCTCGAAGTCATCGAGCCCCCATGGATATAGGAAACTACGCCGTTTTTATCAATAATTACGGTAAGAGGCACCGACGAAGTGTCAAACGCACCGACAATATCCTCATTGTAGCCTGCAAAAATAAAGGAATACCCGTTGGTTTCTTTAAAATTGCTCAATTGCTCCATCGAGTCGCTAGGGTCGATCGTCACCGTAACCACAGCCACTTTGTCTTGATACATTTCATAAGCCTCGTTCATAAACGGGAATTCCGCTTTACAAGGCAAGCACCAAGTTGCCCAGAAATTGAGCAAAATCATATCCTTTTCCTGCAAAAGCTGTGCAAAGGAAACCGTTTCCGCGTTGGTTGTTTCCAACGTATAATCGCATATAACGTCACCGAGAATATAATCGCTGTTCGCCGCGTTGCCCACTTCAGGCAATTTCCCCGTAGGCGCTACGTTCACCGACCATACGCCTTCCGTTTCGCCGTCTATTACAATTACGCCGCTATCCAAAAGCTCGTACCCTGCAGGCGCCGTTACTTCAATGGTATAATCGCCAAAGTCAAAATCGAAATTACGGAAAGTTGCATAGCCGATATCCGTTGTTTTTTTGGTTGCGATAACGTCCTCTCCGTCCTTGACGGTAACTACCGCGCCGCCCAAACCGATTTCGTCCGCGTTTTGTACAATAATATTCCACTCAAACGCCGTTGCCGAGCCGCTATCTTCGGAGCTTTCCGAGTTTTCGGACGCTTCCGTATCGGAATTATCCGCTTCGCTGTTTTCGTTTTCGGAGCCGTCAGGCGTTTCCGAGGTTTCTACACTTTCGCTTTGTTCGCTGTTTTGCGCACTTTCACTTGCGGAAGAACCGCCGCCAAGCTCACACGCCGCAAAGCCCATCGTGCCAGCCGATACGGTCAAGGCGCAAAGCAAAGCCATAAGTACTTTCTTCGTTTTATTCATAAGATACAATCCTCCCTTTCCAAAAAGTATAACATACTTTTCCCCGTTTGTCAACACCGGATAGCGGCATGGGCGGCAAAATTGATAAATTTAACGAAAATATATTTTTAACTTCGCCCATACTTTTGTTTGCTTTTTTTAAAAATATGCGTTATAATAGGTCAGTAAGTTAAAAATTTGGAGGACACTACTATGCCTTTGGTAACTACTACCGAAATGTTCAAAAAAGCGTACGAAGGCAAATATGCTATCGGCGCATTCAACGTAAACAATATGGAAATGATCCAAGCGATCGTGGAAGCAGCTAACGAAGAAAAATCTCCCGTTATTTTGCAAGTTTCCGCAGGCGCAAGAAAATATGCTAACCCTGTATATTTGAAGCACCTTGTACAAGCAGCGGTTGAAACCACGGATATTCCCATCGCTATGCACCTTGACCACGGCGCAGATTTCGAAATTTGTAAAGCATCCATCGACGGCGGCTTCACGTCCGGTATGATCGACGCTTCTTCGCATCCTTGGGACGAAAACATCGCTATCACCAAAAAAGTTGTTGAATATGCACACGACCACGGCGTTGTTGTTGAAGCCGAACTCGGCACCCTTGCTGGTATCGAAGACGACGTAAACGTATCCGCTGAACACGCACACTTCACTTCCCCCGACGAAGTAGAAGAATTCACGGCTAAAACGGGTATCGATTCGCTTGCAATTGCAATTGGTACGTCCCACGGCGCATACAAATTCAAGCCCGGTCAAGATCCCAAACTTCGTTTGGATATCTTGGAAGAAATCGGTAAGAGATTGCCCGGCTTCCCCATCGTATTGCACGGCGCTTCCTCTGTTCCTCAAGACAAGGTTGCAATCGTTAACCAATTCGGCGGTCACATGCCCGACGCAATCGGTATTCCCGAATCCGAACTTAGAAAAGCAGCGCAAATGGCTGTTTGCAAAATCAACATCGACAGCGACCTTCGCGTAGCGTTCACGGCAGCTATCCGCAAGCATTACAGCGATTTCCCCGGTCACTTCGACCCTCGTCAATACCTTGGCGACGCACGCGCTATGATGAAAGAAATGGTTAAGCACAAGATTGTAAACGTGCTTGGCTCCGCAGGCAAAGCGTTTTAATTAAACAACAAAAAACAAACGGCTCGATGCTTCTTGCACCGAGCTGTTTTTTCTCCCCTCGCTTTTTCAACTATATTCATAACATAATATATATGAAAAATAAATAGAAAAATATCAAAACCATAAGCGGGTTTTTAAGTTTTTTGGTTTTTTCGGGCTTTTTCGAGGGAGT
>JAZOVQ010000080.1:0-12870 GCA_045658805.1 Candidatus Scatosoma sp. | reverse complement strand
GGTTGGGTTGAAAGTGATAGTGGGTCAGGATATAATGTTGGAGATATGGCGAAGATTAATATTCCTTATAAGTACATAGATGCCAATACGATACAGTTTTATTAATTTTTTAATAAGCAGAAAAATATGAAACTATATAGTATATTCGGCTTTGAAGCCTGGCGAGCTTACGGAGACTAAGAGTTTAAAGGTTGTTATGACGAGAAACTAAACCATAAAAAAGGGCTTCGGGAGAAAATTCCCCGAAGCTCTTACTTTATACATATAGCGTTCCATGGTTGGCTTTTATAGGCGGTTATTACGAAATTTTACCAAATTTTAACCAAACCGTCGCAGTTTAGAGATAAAAATTTTGTATAATAAGAAACAAAATAGAACCATACGGAAGCCGTAAACAAGAGTTGACAAAATTAAAAAAACTTGGTACAATATTTTTGCTTTGATTTTCCGATACTGTAAAGAGAGGGCGAAAAGGGCATGAAAAAATTAAGCGAAAGGGAAAAAAAGTGGATAGAAAAAACGATAGCCAACAACCGAAGCTACAAGGTTTGGCTTTATAATCGTTTGTTCTTATTCCTCATTTTGGTACTTTCGCAAATCGTCGGCTACGTAATGTTGCTATATTTGTTTGCCTACAATTCTCATATCGGCGTCACCGTCCAGCTGACGGTGGGGGTATTGGAATTGATTTTCGTTATCTATATCCTCAACCGCTATGATAGACCTGCGGTAAAATTGGCGTGGATATTGCTCATATTACTCTTTCCTATCGTTGGCGTGCCTGCCTATCTTCTCTTTGGCGAGGGACGGTCTATTAAAAAAATGCGCAAAGTGATTTTGGCTGAAAAAGCCGAAACCGAACGCAAAACGCAGGCGGCGCTGGGGGAAACGCCAATCCCTGATATCTTTAACGAAAACGATTCTATTACTCGTTACGTGGCAAAGTGCGGCGGGTATCCCGTCTATTATGACGGCGACGTTTCCTATTATAAAAACGGGGAAGATATGTTCCCCGAAATGCTTGCGCAGCTGCAAAAAGCCGAGAAGTATATTTTGGTGGAATATTTTATCATTTCCCACGGAAAAATGTGGAATTCCATTTTAAAAATTCTCGTGGAAAAGGCAATGGCAGGGGTGCAGGTACGCATTTTGTATGATGATTTTGGGTGCATGGTCACGCTGCCGCCTAAATACGATAGGTATCTGGAAGGCTTGCACGAGAATATTCGTTGCGTGGCGTTTAACCAAGTGGTGCCGTTGTTTGCCCTGCGTATGAACAACCGCGATCATAGAAAAATTTTGGTTATCGACGGGCAGGTCGCCTTTACGGGCGGTATCAATCTTGCCGACGAATATATCGGCGAGGTGCGCCGTTTCGGGTTTTGGAAGGATACGGGAGTGAAAATTGTCGGTCCTGCGGTTAATTCCTTTGTCAAAATGTTCTTCTATCTTTGGAATGCTTGCCGTGAGGATAAAGAGGAAATTGCCGATTATCTCGCGGCGAATAAGGATGAAAAAACGGGCGAGGGAAATGCCGTGCGTATCCAGCCGTATGATGATTCGCCGTTGGACGATTACAGTTTAGGGGAATCCGTTTACGCCGATATCATTAGCCGCGCCAACAATTACGTGTATATTTTCACGCCCTATTTGGTATTGGACGATTTTTTACGCGGCGCGTTGTGTATGGCGGCGCTTCGTGGAGTGGACGTGCGTATCGTAACGCCTGCCATTCCCGATAAGAAAACCGTCTACCGCTTAACGAGGGCGAATTATCGGGTACTAATGAATGCAGGTGTGAAAATTTACGAATATACCCCTGGTTTTATCCACGCGAAAAGTATGGTTTGCGACGATAAAGTGGCGGTGGTGGGGACGATTAACCTCGATTATCGCAGTTTGTATTTACACTTTGAAAACGCCGTTTATTTTACGGGTGTGGACGCTGTTATGGACGTCAAACGGGACGCGGAAGAAACCATTGCGCTGTCCGAACTTTGTACCAAAGAAAACACAAAACGCGGCGTTTTTGGCCGAATGGTCGATTCGCTTTTGCGTATTTTTGAAACACTTTTTTAAACGAGGATTTTATGAGCAAGAAAACGAGAGCGGAAAAACGCGAAGAGGAACGCCGTATCATTGCGGAAATGGAAGCGGCAATGGCGGAAAACGCCGAGGGCGCAGAAGCGGAAGAAACGCCTGTTAAAGAAAGCCGTGAACAGCGCCATAAGCGCCGCAAAAGCGTATACGACCAATCCATGCCCGAAAAAATACATTGTAAACGCTGTAAAGCTTTAATGGAGCAGGGTGTTTGTCCGCAGTGCGGTTATCGTATTTATATCCCTATGGATAAGAAAAAACGCGATAAAATTAGGCTGTGGGTAGCGGTGGCTTGTATCGTCGGTTTCGTTATTATTTTTGCGGCAACGCAAGCGATGAAATAAGCCTTTTCCTGTTTACTGCAAACAAATTGCAATTAAAAACAACCGCTTTTTCCTATAGTCAAAAATAAAAATGGGCATACCATGTACGCGTTGAAATAAAAACAACAGCAGATAAAAAAGACACCCCGACGGCAGTTTGCCGCTGGGGTGTTTGCGTTATTGGGTATAAATAACAATTCAACGCGTACATGGGTGGGGGATTTTATCCAAAGCCCCTTAAATATCCACGTTTTTAAGCAAGGATTGCTGTACGTCTGCAAAGGAATTGGGCGGTGCGTTAAACCGCTTTACGAAATTGTGATAGAAAGTGGAATAATATTCGTAATCGAGCATATCCGAAACGGCTTGCGGCGTGTAGCCCTGCATAAGTAATTGCTTTGCAAGCTGCATTTTTTGGTTAAAAATGTAAGCGTGCAGGGTTATGCCAAGTTCCTTTTTGAAGGTGTGTTGCAAATGGGACGCGCTAATGTGCAATTCGTCCGCCAAGCATTGCGGGGACAGCTTGTCCTTGTTGGTTAAATTTTGGTTAATGTACTGGATACACGCATGGGAAATTTTATCGACCTTGACGGGCAAAATTTCGTTGCTTTCGTTCAAGCTTAATACAATTTCGTTCAGCGTTTCGATAATTTGCAAAATGTTGCTTACAAAACGCAAGTCTATGTACTTATTGTCCGAGAAACAAAGGTGTTTACAGCGGCGCATCATACTGACCAAATTAAACTGTTTTACAGATTTTTTCGGGATAATAAAGGTGGGGGACAAAGGGGAATTGCACCTTGAGAACAGCTCGAAATCGGCGAAGGAGGGCAGCAGGTTGGGTTCAAACTGCAAAACCATACGTTCGTACGGGCGCGAGGTGTCAATTTCGATAGAGTGCAATTTGTTTGGAGAAATAATTAGCGCGTCCATCGAATTAAGGTTATACCACTGCCCTTCGATACGGTATTTTACCGATCCCGACAGCAATAAAAATACCTCGTACATAGCGTGCGTTTCGGGGGGAACGTAGTCCCCGTCGCCGCTTTTGTAGGTGGAAATGGTATGGTGGAAATAAATTCCGTTTTTTGACGTGTATTCCGTAATGATATGTTTCATATAGCTATCATACAACATTTTTTTTTAAAAGTCAAGTCAAGCAATAACAAAAAATAACATAATTATAACTAAAATTGTTATTTACAATATGTTATCCGCGTGACATAATATAGAGGCAATACCACGAAAGGAGCGTTTTTTATGGAAAAAGATTTGAAAAATATACAAATAGCATATATCGGCGGCGCATCTCGCGCTTGGGCTTATTGCCTCTTTAACGATTTGGCGGAAGAGGGCGAAATCGGCGGTGACGTACGCTTGTACGACATTGATTGGGAAGGCGTGAAAATGAATGAAAAAATCGGTAACGACCTTTCCGCTCGTGAGGACGTTAAGGGTAAATGGAGATATAAGGCGTACGACAATATCGGCGACGCATTGCGCGGCGCGGATTTCGTTGCTATTTCCGTGCTTCCCGGTACCTTTGACGAAATGGAAAGCGACGTGCACCTGCCCGAAGAATACGGCATTTATCAACCCGTAGGGGATACGACGGGGCCCGGCGGTATCGTCCGCGCGCTGCGTTGTTTGCCTATGTTCCGTGATTTTGCTTTGGCGATTAAGGAGCATTGTCCCAACGCATGGGTTATCAATTTCACCAACCCCATGTCCGCTTGTGTAAAGGCAATGTACAAGGTCTTCCCTGAAATCAAGGCGTTTGGCTGCTGTCACGAAGTATTCGGCACGCAAAAGCTTTTGGCGAAAATTTTAGAGGAAAAATATGGGATCAAAGCAAGCCGTGACGAAATCCGCACCAACATAGTTGGTGTCAACCATTTCACTTTCCTTACGGAAGCGAAATACAAGGGCATGGATTTGTTGCCTATTTACGACGAATATATCAACGAACACCCTAACGGGCTGGAGCATAGCGTCGAAGCGAAGCATTGGGCAAACGGCGCGTTTTTGACCAAGGAATTGGTGAAGTTTACCCTCTTTAAACGCTATGGCGCAATTGCGGCGGCAGGGGATAGACACTTGGCGGAATTTTGTCCCAGCAATTGGTTCTTGGGCAGTGAAGAAATGATACAAGAAACCTATGGTTTCTCTTTGACGAAAGTTTGCAACCGCAAAGTGGAATTGGAACAAAGAAAACAAAAGGCGAGAGATTATTATAACGGCAAGCCCTTCCAGCTTTGGAATACGGGCGAAGAAACGGTACGCCAAATCAAGGCGCTTTTGGGACTTGGCGATTTTGTTACCAATGTCAACATTCCCAATTACGGTCAAGTGGAAAACAACCCGTACGGCGCGATTGTAGAAACCAACGCATTCTTCTCGGGGGACAGCGTAAGACCTGTACATGCAGGAAAAGTACCCCCTGCGTTAAACGCATTGATTATGCGTATTATTGAGGAGCAGGAAACGGTGGTTGACGCCGCGCTTTCGGGGGATTATGAAAAGGCGTTCGTTGCTTTTTTAAACAACCCCAATATGTGCCTGCCTGCGGATAAGGCAAGAGAATTGTTTGACAGAATGCTTGAAAACACCAAGGCGTACTTGCCTTATTACGATGCCTACGTAGCGCAAAGAAAACAAAAATAACCCCGAAACGATTATTGAATAAAGTAAGGAAAGTGCAAGGAAAATTATGAGAAAGCAAGAGAACGAATATTTGTTTTACGCATACAATTGCCCCACTTCGGGATATTTTACCGTCAATGGGTATAAATATTTTTACGGCGAAGATTTTAGAACGGCGAAACGATATAAGGAATATCTCGATTGCGGTTTTAACATGGTGCAGGCGAGAGGGGAAAATTCCTATTGCGGCGAGGGTTGGGAAGGCTCTAACTGTCAATTGGTGTTCAAGGAAGCGTTGAAGGCGGGCTGTAAGCGTATTCTCGTAACCGACGGGCGTTTTGACCATTGGATTAGAGATGAAAGAAACCTTATCGGCGAAGGTCGTTTGTTTACAAACGAAGCGGAATTGGATAAGGCGGTGGCGGAACACGTTGCGCCCTATTGCAACCAAGAGGGATTTTACGGTATTCAGCTTTTTGACGAGCCTATGTACGACCAAATTCCTGCCTATGGGCAGTTGGCGCGTTCGATTAGACGAGTGTTGCCCGACGCGTATATTCAGGCGAACTTATTGCCAATGACCGCGCATGAATATTTGCTGAAACCGCAAGCGGAGCAAAAAGAGGACGTTGCAACGGAAAAGATTGCGACGGAAAAAATAAGCACGCAGGATATTTATATCAAGTACGTTGGGGATTTTCAAAGCGCAACCAATCTTGACAACATTCATTTTGACGAATATCCTTTCCGCAGAGAATATATTATCAGCGGAAACACCTTACCCAATTATCAAATTGTAGCGAGAATGTGCAAGGAGCGCGGTGTGGATTTCCGCGTGGTATTGCAATCGTTTGCGCACGTTTGGAACGGCTCCTATCAAAACCGCAGAATGACGGAAAGCGATATGTATTGGCAAACGAATTTCGCTATGGGTTTTGGCGTGCGTGAATATTCCTTCTACACCTATATGGCAAAACCCGATTTTAAATTTAAAGACGGGCCTTTCGGCGAAATGGACGGGGCGGCGTTTATCAACCTCGACGGCTCGCGTACGGCGTTGTATACGTACACCAAACGCATTATCGGCGAAATGCAAAAATTCGGCAAGGTGGCGAGAAAGTACTCCTATTGCAATTCGTACGTCGTAACGGAAGCAGGCAAGAGCTATGAAGATTACGATTGGACGAAATTTATTTACGAAAACGAAAGCTGTCCTTTGGATGTGACGGTGGATAAAGGAGTTTCCCTTATCACGAAACAGGAAAACGGCGAGGACGAATTGTATATGTTTGAAAACCTCGGCAACGTGCGTGACGAGTTGTTTGACAACGCGCCTCCCATGCAGTTAAAGGTAGTTCTTCCCAAAGGGAAGGTTACCTGCTATTTCCGTGGAAAAAAGATAAAAATTACACCCGACAAAACGGGCGCGTACACCTTTAGTTTGAAGGTGGGCGACGCTGTGTTTGCGGAGATTAAAAAGTAAAAAACGAACGGATAGAGAGGGCGGAAAAATGAAGCAATACGTGTTACCCGTTAAGGTGGTCGAAGCCAGGGGCGTAACCAATGCGGAATCCTTATTCAAACCTAAAGGTTTGTACGGCTTGCATAACAACGATGTGGAAACGTGGAAAGCGTTAATGAAAATTGAGGGGCTCGGCTCCTACGTGATTTTAGATTTCGGCAAGGAAATGCACGGCGGTATCCGTGTGTTGACGGGCTGGATTTATTACGGCGTTTGTAAGGTACGCGTTCGTTTTGGCGAAAGTCTTGGCGAAGTCAATTCGTCCGTGGGCGAAAAGAACGCAGGCAACGGGCACAGCCCGAGAGATTTTGAAACGCTTATTAGCGCTTCTGGGGATTTGACGATTGGGCAAACGGGTTTCCGCTTTGTCCGTATCGACCTTTTGGAAGAAAAATATATCCATTTTAGAAACGTTTATTGCGAAAATAATATCCTTTCGGCAAAGCCGATTTATTCCTACCAAGGCAAGGACGAGCGGATAAAGGATATTTTTGAAACGGCGAAACGTACGGTGGATTTATGCTCGTCCAGCGGTTATATTTGGGACGGCATTAAACGCGATCGACTGGTTTGGATGGGGGATTTAGCGCCCGAAGTGATGGCACTTTCGGCTATTTACGGTCAAATGCCCACGATAGAACGCTCGCTGGATTTGGCGAGAAAAACGGCGCCGTTGCCTAGATTTATGAACGGAATTTACACCTATTCAATGTGGTGGATTATTGTGCTTGCCGATTATTTCAAGGAATTTTCGTGTGAAAAATACGTGCGAAAACAGCTGAAATATTTGTCGAAATTGCTCTCTGTTATGGACGGTTTGGTGGACGAAAAAGGGGCTTTGAGCACCGAATTCCGTTATTTGGTCGATTGGCCTACCAAGGATTCAGCGGATGAAAAAACGGGGGTTCGCGCCATTTTCCTCATGGCAATGAACGGTGCGGAAAGCTTGTTGCAGGCGTTTGGTTTGTCTACGGAAATCGTGGAAAAAATTAGGAATAAATTGTTGTTGCAACCCATGAACGTCGAGGCTAAAAAGCAGGTAATTGCTTTAAAATATTTCGCCACAGGCGAAATAACGGACGAGGAATACGCCAAGCTTATCGAGGGCGGAGCAAAGGGTTTCTCTACGTTTATGAGCTATTATATTTTGACGGCAATCGCGTCGAGGGACGAGGCTCTTGCAATCAAGCTCATGAAAGAATATTACGGCGGAATGCTGGATAGAGGCGCAACCACTTTTTGGGAAGATTTTGATATCGAATGGCTGGACGGCTCGGGGCGTATTGACGAAATTGACGAAAGCAAGAAGGATTTGCACGGCGATTACGGCAAGCATTGCTACGTGGGCTTCCGTCACAGTCTTTGCCACGGCTGGTCGGCAGGCGTAGCGAAATTTATCAAGGAACGTTGCCGTTAAATGTTGCAAACGAAAGGGGGCTGGAATAGCGTGAAGGAATATTTATTACCCGTTAAAATTGTTGCAAGCAAACAGGTGACGAATGCCGAGAGTTTGTTTGTGGGTAAAGGGATGTATCCCGTTCAAGATATGAACGTGGAAAATTGGAAAAAGAATATGGCGATGGAAGGGCTTGGCGCTTCCGTCACTTTGGATTTCGGTAAGGAAATGCACGGCGGTGTTCGTTTATTTCCTGGTTTGGTGCACCGTGCAATTACACAGCATTTTCCGCACTGCAAGGTGCGTATCCGCTTTGGCGAAAGCCTTGGCGAAGTTAATTCTTCTTTAGGGGAAAAGAACGCAGGCAACGCACACAGCCCAAGAGATTTTGAGCTGTACGTTTGCAGTTCTTCGGATATGCTGGTAGGGCAAACGGGCTTCCGTTTCGTCCGTATCGACCTGTTGGAAGATAGAGTGTTGCCCTTTAGAAATATCTATTGCGAAAATAACATATTTTCGGGGAAGCCTATCTATACCTATCAAGGCAAAGACGAGCGCATAAAAGAGATTTTCGACGTGGCAAGACGTACGGTGGAATTGTGTGCGTCCACGGGGTATATTTGGGACGGCATAAAGCGCGACCGCCTTGTTTGGGCAGGGGATTTGGCACCCGAAGTAATGGCGCTTTGCAGTATTTACGGCAAATTGCCTGCGGTGGAAAAATCGCTTGACCTTTCTAAAAAATTGACGCCGTTGCCCTATTTTATGAATGGAATTTACACCTATTCAATGTGGTGGATTATCATTCTCGCCGACTATTTCAAGGAATTTTCCTGCGAAAATTATCTCAAAAAACAGCTGAAATATTTAGAAGGGCTGTTGCCCGTTATGGACGGTTTGGTGGACGAAAAGGGGGATTTGAATACGCAAATTCGCTATTTGGTCGATTGGCCGACGAGGGGGACTGCGGACGAATTGACGGGCGTACGCGCTATTTTCCTCATGGCAATGAACGGCGCGGAAAGCTTGTTGCGCGCGTTGCATAGACCGACGGAAATGGTGGAAAAAATTAGAAAGAAACTATTGTTGCAACCCATGAACGTCGAGGCTAAAAAGCAGGTAATTGCTTTAAAATATTTCGCCATAGGCGAAATAACGGACGAGGAATACGCCAAGCTTATCGAGGGAGGAGCAAAGGGTTTCTCTACGTTTATGAGCTATTATATTTTGACGGCAATCGCGTCGAGGGACGAGGCGCTTGCAATCAAGCTCATGAAAGAATATTACGGCGGAATGCTGGACAGAGGCGCAACTACGTTTTGGGAAGACTTCAACGTGGAATGGTTGGACGGCTCGGGGCGTATTGACGAAATTGACGAAGGTAAGAAGGATTTGCACGGCGATTACGGCGCATTTTGCTACGTGGGTTTCCGTCACAGTCTTTGCCACGGTTGGTCGGCAGGCGTTGTTAAATTTATCAAGGAGCATTGCCGTTAAACGTAACACGGAATAAAATATATTTTATAAATCGAGAACAGCGAGGCGTATTGCTTCGCTGTTTTATTTATTTTTCGCCAAGAAAAAACATTTGGAAAATTCTAACAAAAAATGGCTATATTAATATAGAAAAAACAAAAAAATAGCATTTTTTAACATACATATAGTCAAAATTGCTATTTACAAGTTATCTGTTACTGTGATACAATAGTAGCGTATCATGGGTTAATATTATAATATTAACGTCGAGGGGAGCTACGATGAAGCGTTTAGCGAAAGGAATTTTATTGTTCTTGGCAACCTCGTGTGCGGTTTGCGCTTTAAGCGCTTGCGAAATTGTTGTTTGAGCACAACAAGGCAACCGGCCTTCCGTGGTTGCTTCGGGGACGGGAAGCTGTCCTCGGCGATAAAAAATTATCTGAAAACGGACGTAGGGTTGACGGATGAAGATTTTCAGGCGATAGAGGCAATTATGCTCGCTTAAAGAGCGGGTTGTAATAAATAAAAAAATTTAATGCAGAAATGCAGGAGGATAACAAGATGAAAAAAAGATTTAAAGGCATCTCTTTGTTGTTGGCGACGACGTCGCTTGCAATGTGTGGACTTACCGCTTGTGGTAACACGGGCGACGGCGGCCAAGGTGGTGGCGGCGGTGGTTCGACCGTAGTTACCGAAAAGACGATTACCGTTAAATGTCTTCGCGCAGGTTTCGGTACGGACTGGTTGTACGAATTGAAAGGTAAGTTTGAAGAAGCTTACAAGACGGAAGGCTATACGGTAAACATCATGCAACCTGACCTTTCCATTAAGGGCGATACGGTTATTAAAGAATTGGCACGCGGCTACGAAAATATTCAAGTTGACTTGTATATCACCAGCGGCGCAACCCCTGATAAAGTTGGCCAATTGGGCGATTATGGTATCTTGGTAGAAGATTTGACCGAATCCGTTTATAACCAACCCGCTATCAATTATGCAGGCGAAAACGAAAGCAAGACGGTTGCTGAAAAATTGTCGGATGACGTGAATCCTTTCATTACGGATAGCTATGGTAAGCAATACGCTTACAACTGGGTACAATGCTCGGGCGGTTTGGCTGTAAACACCAAGAAGTTGGCTAAATACGGTCTTGAAATGCCTAAGACCACCAACGAATTGTTCGATTGCTTCGAAAAAATTTATTGTGGTTACAATGGTATTGGTAACTCCATAAGCACTGGTACCTATCCCATTACCTACGTTCCCGGCGGTAACGGTTACGGCGTTTGCTTCTTGTACACGTTGATGGCACAATATGACATCGATTTCTTCAATACCTTCTGGTCCTATGAAAGCGAAGGCGTAAACTTGACGGATGAACAATGCTTTGCATTGTACGAGGATCCCGCGCTTCTTGAAATGTTGACGGCTGCTTACAGAACCTTCGATATGATGATCGCTGCTCCCGGTAGCTTGAGCCAATCGGTTGACCAAGCGCAAGCAAAGATTATGAGCGACACGGCAGGTACTGATAGCGCTGTATTTATGTTCAATGGCGACTGGATGCTTAACGAAGTTAAGATGAACTACAAGAGCAAGTTGAACGATATCGATTTCATTAACTACCCCGTAGTTTCCGCTTTGGGCGTTAAGTTGTTCGGCGCAGGTACGGCTTACAACAAGTCGGAAGCTGAATGTGACGAATTGTTGTCCTGCATCATCGACCACGTAGATGCAAACAAGGATATCGACGAAATCGTTGCAGCAGTTAAGAGCGAAAAGAACGTTGACGTTGCAGCTGAAGACGTAGAAGCAGTTGCAAAGGCAAGAGGTATTTCCTATTCGAGAGGTGTTGAACACCTTGCATACATCACGAAGGGCACCCCTAAGAAAGACATCGCAAGCTTGTTCTTGAGAATGATGAGCAGCGACGATTTCGGTAAGACCTTCAGTGCAACGGCAAACGGTGCAACCCCTTACTATGCAGAAGAAATCAACTCTGAATATGCATTTGTACGTAACGCATCCAAGATCCCTGCAAACAAGTATTTCTCCTTGATCTCCTTGTCCACGGGCGCTCGCGGTTACAGAAGCGATATGAACCTTCAATCGATGTTCACGACGCAAAGCCATATTCCTGATTATATCTCCAGTAAGAGTACGGCATCCATCTTCACGGGCGACGCTAAATTGAATGGTGACTCCATTGCAGTTTACTCGAACGCAGCGAAGAATTTGATTACAGAAGAAGTTAGCAACTTGAAGAGAAACTGGGAAACGTATAAGAAGGTTGCTGGCCAAAATTGAGGAAATTTATGAAACTGTTCGACAATATTAAAAAACGATATTCAAGACTGGAAAGAAAGGACTTCTTCTTTGCATATATGGTGGTCCTTTTCCCCGTTGTACAGTTTCTGATTTTTTGGGTATACGTAAACGCATCGTCCATCTTTTTTGCGTTCCAAGATAACACGGGCGCATTCACTTGGGCAAACTTTGAAATGGTATATCAGGGCTTTACCAGCAAGGATATGCTTGGTATCAATTTGAGCGATTCGTTACTTCGTTCCTTTACCTTGTGGATTATCGGGGAGGGTTTCATCTTCCCGATAACCCTCGTTACCACCTACGTGTTGACGAGAAAGATTATGGGACACTACGTATTCAGAATTTGTTACATCATCCCCAGCTTGATGGGCGCCATCATTTGGACCTTGCTTGTTAAGGAAATGGTTGGCGTTAAAGGCCCTATCACTTTGTTGTTGAAAAATATGGGCTTAGAATTACCCTTTGCGGTACAGCGAAACGGCTTGCTCCGAAGCGAGGAAACAGCGTTTGCAACGTTGATTCTCGTGCGTTCCGTAATGGGTATTGTAGGAAACAACGCCGTATTGACGGGTGCTTATACCCGTGTACCGACCGAACTTTTCGAATCGGCGGAAATGGACGGCGCAGGCTTCTTTACGGAAATGTTTAAAATTGCAATTCCTTGTATCTGGTCTACCATTTGTACGTTGCTTACGTTTGCGCTTTGTTCTATCTTCACGTGCGACTACAACGTATACTTGTTCACAGATGGTACAGGTGGGTACGAAACGTCAACCATAGGGTTCCAGTTGTTCAACCTCACGTATAGATTGTCTACGGGTAAAGGCTCGACGGGTTACGGCTATCCCGCAGCCCTCGGTGTAGTGCTTACTACGCTTACGCTTCCCGTAGTATTGGTTGGTAAATACGTACTGGAAAAATTGTCGGAGAACGTGGAGGTGTAATATGAAAGAGTTAAAGTTCAAACACTCTCCTACGAGCGTAAAAGTAATTTACATTTTCTTCTTCATTTTCTTTACGATATTCGCGTTCATTTATTTGTATCCCATTTTCTGGGCAGTTTTGAACTCGCTTAAAACGAT
>JAZOVQ010000079.1:0-4491 GCA_045658805.1 Candidatus Scatosoma sp. | reverse complement strand
TTTCTGTTTCATTTTTCAAACAAATAGTTTATAATATATTCATATAAAATAAACGGCGGACAATTCGCCAAAGATTTCGGAGGATTTATTATGAATATCAAACCTTTATTCGACAAAGTAGTCGTAGAAAGCGTAACCGTTGAGGAAAAGACGAAAAGCGGCTTTTTCCTTCCCTCTTCCGCACAGGAAAAGCCCCAAACTTGCCAAGTTGTTGCAGTTGGCCCTGGCGGCATTATTGACGGTAAAGAAATTGTAATGCAAGTAAAAGTAGGCGATAAGGTGCTTTGCTCTAATTATGCAGGCTCCAACTTCAAGGTTGACGGTAAAGAATTTACCATCTTGAAGCAAAGCGATATTCTCGCTATCGTTGAAGACTAAAATATAATCATTAAGGAGAATTTGAAATATGGCTAAACAGATTAAATACGGCGAAGACGCAAGAAAAGCTTTGGAAGCTGGCGTAAATGTTTTGGCGGATACCGTTAAAATTACCCTTGGTCCCAAAGGCAGAAACGTTGTTCTCGATAAAAAATTTGGGGCTCCCCTTATCACCAATGACGGCGTTACGATTGCAAAAGAAATTGAATTGAGCGACCCCTTTGAAAATATGGGCGCACAGCTTGTAAAGGAAGTTTCCACGAAAACCAACGACGTTGCAGGCGACGGTACCACTACGGCAGTTGTTTTGGCGCAAGCTATCGTTAGAGAAGGCTTGAAGAACCTCGCTGCAGGCGCTAACCCTATCATTTTGAAAGAAGGTATTAAAAAGGCAGTTGACGCTACCGTAGAACACCTTAAGAGCATTTCTAAAGCAGTTGAAAGCAATAAAGCTATCGAACAAACCGCTTCTATCTCCGCAGGCAACCCCGAAGTTGGCGCGTTGATTGCAAAAGCAATGGAAATTGTTGGCAAAGACGGCGTTATTACCGTTGAAGAAGGCAAATCCATGAATACCGAGCTTAATACCGTTGAAGGTATGCAGTTTGATAGAGGTTATGCTTCCGCATACATGGTCACCAACACCGATAAAATGGAAGCTGTTTTGGAAAACCCCTACATTTTGATTACGGATAAGAAAATTTCCAGCTTGCAAGAAATTCTTCCTGTTATCGAACCCCTTGCACAACAAGGCGCAAAACTCCTTATCATTGCTGAAGACGTAGAAGGCGATGCATTGGCGGCTTTGATTGTAAATAAATTGAAAGGCGTTTTTAACTACGTTGCAGTAGAAGCGCCGGGTTCCGGCGATAGAAGAAAGGAAATGCTTCGCGATATCGCTATTTTGACGGGCGGCGAAGTTATCTCTTCCGATATCGGTCTTGATTTCAAGGAAGTAACCTTGAATATGCTTGGTAGAGCGGCTACCGTACGTATTGACAAAGAAAACACCACTATCGTTGGCGGCGCAGGCGAAGCGGAACTTATCAAAGCGCGCATCGCTTCCATTAAAGCACAAATCGCGGAAACGAAATCCGATTACGATAGAGAAAAATTGCAAGAACGTCTTGCGAAATTGGCAGGCGGCGTAGCTGTTATCAGCGTTGGCGCGGCAACCGAAGTGGAAATGAAAGAAAAGAAACTTCGTATCGACGATGCATTGGCGGCAACGCGTGCAGCCGTTGAAGAAGGTTACGTACCTGGTGGCGGCAGCGCACTCCTCTCCGCTGTTCCTGTAATCAAAAAATTAGTTGCAAGTTTGAACGGCGACGAAAAGACTGGCGCTGCTATCGTATTGAAGGCATTGGAAGAACCTATTAGACAAATTGCGAAAAACGCAGGTTTGGACGGTTCGGTTATCGTTGACAAAGTGCTTTCTTCCAAAAAGGCTAACTGCGGCTTCGACGCATTGAATAACAAGTATTGCGATATGGTTGAATGCGGTATTATCGACCCTACGAAAGTTACCCGTTCGGTATTGCAAAACGCGGCGTCCGTTGCTTCTACGTTGCTTACGACGGAAAGCATTGTAACGGATATCCCTACCCCTCCCGCTCCTATGGCTCCTGGTGGCGACATGGGCGGCATGTATTAATTTAACAACACATTTTCCTTTTAAAGGAACCTCCATCAAAAAAGAACGGTTACGTTGTCGTAGCCGTTCTTTTCTTGTTTTAAACCATATTTTCAAGTATCAATTTATCCGCAACAAGCGCAATAAATTCGCTGTTCGTGGGCTTTTCCGAGCCAAGATAAATACGTGAGCCGAAAATGGCGTTTATAGCGTCGATACGCCCTCTATTCCACGCCACTTCAATCGCGTGACGAATTGCCCTTTCAACCTTACTAGCCGTTGTTGAAAAGGTTTTTGCTATGGAGGGATAGAGTTCTTTCGTTACACTGTTAATTATGTATGGATGCTCTATCGTCAGCTTAATACCTTCTCTAAGATATGCATATCCTTTTATATGCGGCGGAATGCCCACCGAAATAAAAATTTCACTTATTTTCTCTTCCATAGTGACAGGTTGACGTTTTTCAACAACGGGCGCACGATTTTCCGCAGGCTTGTCCTTCATTACTTCGCGTATACGTTCGATTGTAGGCTGAATGGTAAATGGCTTCACCAAATAATAGCTGGCGCCTTCACTTATTGCTTTTTCTATCAATTCATCCGAAGGCACGCCAATGGCAATGCTTTTAATATTGGGCCAAGCTTTCTTCACCGAACGCAAAACCCCACAACCATCCGTCCCTTTCAAAAACATACCAACCAAAATTAAATCGGGTTTCAAGCGCATAATTTGCTTAATACCTTCATCCCCGTCATCTCCTGCGTATAAGACAACAAAATCGTCACATTCGTCAAATGCGGCACGCAACTGCGCGGACACAGCGCTGTTAGATTCAAGTAATACAATTGAATATTTTTTCATAATACACTCCTCGTGTGATTTATTGTGTCCCCATTATACAACAAATTTTTCCATAAGTAAACTATTTTTTACAATATTCAAAAAGTATTTTAAAATATTATTGAATATTTTTCAAAATTCTTACGTAATTTTGTCGAATATTGTCGAAAAGCTTAAAAAACAAGGACGTTACAGCATTTTGTAACGTCCGTAAAGGTTGCATTATATATAAATTAGGAATGCGTTTCATCAATATATTCGTCGTAAGTAACCTGACGGTCGTAGGTTTTTACGTCGTTAATTTCGATAATACGATTTGCAACGGTGTTCATAAGTTCTTGGTCGTGTGAGGTGAGCAACATACACCCTTTATAATTGCTAAGACCGTTGTTGAGCGCCGTAATGGATTCAAGGTCGAGGTGGTTGGTAGGTTCGTCGAAAATAAGGAAGTTGCTGCCTTCAAGCATCATTTTTGCAAGCATACAACGCACTTTTTCGCCACCAGAAAGCACTTTTGCTTTCTTCAATGCTTCTTCCCCAGAGAACAACATTCTGCCCAACCAACCGCGAAGATATTCTTCAAAGTGATCGTTGGAGTATTGAGAAAGCCATTCCACCAAATTCAAATCGCAATTAAGGAAATATTCGTTATTGTTTTGAGGGAAGTAGGAAACGGAAATGGTTTTACCCCATCTAATCGTACCAGCATCGGGCTGTTCCTTGCCCATCAAAATATCGTAAAGCATCGTAAGCGTCGTACTCTTATCGGATACGATACCAATCTTTTCGTTACGTTGTACCGTAAAGGAAACATTTTCAAAATATCCCTCTTTGGTAAGGCCTTCAACCATCAAAATATCGTTACCGATTTCTTTTTCATATTTAAAATCGATATAAGGATATTTACGCAATGAAGGCTTGAAATCGTTAATGGTAAGCTTTTCAAGTTCCTTTTTGCGCGAGGTTGCTTGACGGGATTTGGATGCATTTGCCGCAAATCTTGCAATGAATTCCTGCAGTTCCTTTGCTCTTTGTTCAGCTTTCTTATTTTGTTCCTTTTGCTGACGAGCCAGCAATTGGCTGGTTTGATACCAAAAATCGTAGTTACCAACGTACATATTGATTTTACCAAAGTCAACGTCGCAAATATTGGTACAAACTTTGTTGAGGAAGTGACGGTTGTGGGATACGATAATAATGGTATTTTCGAAATCCATAAGATAGTTTTCAAGCCATCTTACCGTCTTAATGTCCAAGTTGTTGGTAGGTTCGTCCAAAAGCAATACGTCGGGATCGCCAAACAATGCCTGCGCCAACAATACACGTACCTTTTGCTTTGCATCAAGTTCGTTCATCAATGCGTAATGCATTTCATCGGGAATATCCAAAGCGTTAAGCAATTGCGCCGCTTGGAATTCGGCGTCGTAACCGTTCATTTCCGCAAATTCGCTTTCAAGGTCAGCCGCGCGAACGCCGTCCTCTTCCGAGAAATCGGGTTTAGCGTACAATGCGTCTTTTTCGTCCATAACTTCGATTAAACGCTTGTAGCCAAGCATAACCGTACGGAGTACGGTTTCATCATCATACATATTTTGGTTTTGTTGTAAAACGGACATACGTTCGTTTTTATCCATCGAAA
>JAZOVQ010000078.1:0-3496 GCA_045658805.1 Candidatus Scatosoma sp. | reverse complement strand
TATGTTAAATTTATAATTGCAAGGAAATAGTAACGTATAAGTATAGCCATTCCGCTGTTTGCGTGAATGGCTATACTTAAAATGGAGATTATAAAATGAAGAAATATCGTCTTACAGATTATGATGTGAAACCGAATTGTTCGGATTTGCAAACAAAAGAAATACAAGCTGTGCTTGATTTTTGTAAAGAAGAGGGAGGCATAGTAGTCGTACCCAAAGGGAGATTTTATTTGGCAGCAGTTAGAATGTGGTCGAATACAACGCTTTATTTGGAAAGCGGCGCAGAGTTATACGGTAGCGAGAATTGCGAAGATTATGAAATATTTTCTGTTCCTGACACGGTGGAAATGCGTTCGGACATGGAATTGATTACGCAGTACTACGGAAAAACGTGGGAAACCTATCGCCGTGCAATCATTACGGCATATGGTCAGGATAATATATCTATCATTGGCGAGCCTGGCTCGATAATTGACGGTAGAAACTGTTACGACCCTAATGGTGAAGAAAATTATCGCGGTCCCCATATTATTTTTCTCACGTGCTGTAACAACGTGCTTTTTGAAGGCTATACCGCGCAACATAGCGGCAACTTTATGCATGAGGCGAATAACTGTAGAAATCTGCAAATGCGTCGGGTAACTTGTCTTGGCGGTTCGGACGGGATACATCTTCATTGCACGGAAAATGCTTTGATTGAAGATTGCTTATTTAAAACAGGCGACGATTGTATAGCGGGTATCAACGTAAAAGACTTGCTGGTAAAACGCTGTATTTTGAATACGTCTTGCAATTTATTCCGTATCGGCGGTGTAAACATTAACGTAGAGGATTGTTATGCCTACGGACCAGGATATTATCCCCACCGCATGACCGTTGTTAAAGGTAGAAATGATGAATTGTCGCGCGAACAAGGTAGACACAATACTTTGTGGTTGGTGGAATATTTTGCGAGTAAAAATTATCTTTATACTCCGTCCAATATTCATTTTAAAAATTGCGTATTTGATAATATTCAAGGTCTATTTTTTTATGAAGCGGATGAAAATCCTTTGCAATGCGGAACGCGTTGGGGAACGTTAACCTTAGACAACGTTCGTTTCACCGATCTTAAAAAGTCGGCAATTCCTTTGGCTGATAAGGATGAGCCGTTGAAAGTGATTATGAAAAACGTATCGTGGACTTTCCACGAATCGAGTTCAGAGACGAGTTTGATTCAACTGCAAGAGAATTCCAATACAGTTATCATCGAACAATAGGAAGTTTATATCAGAGAAGACCAATTAATATCGCGATGAATTAAATAGGGACAGTAGAATATGCAATATGTAAATGCAAATAAGCTGATTTATACGGCAGGACAAGTGGAAAATGCAGAAACCCTGTTGCAAGAAAAAACCTTACAAATAGGGCTTTCTGAAGTGGAAGTTTGCACGTTAAAAGGAAAATCTTGTGTTATTCTTGATTTTGGGAAAGAACTTTCAGGTGGTGCAAGGATTCTTACCTTTCTCGTGGAAGGGGATAAAACCGTTCGATTGCGTTTTGGTGAATCGGTTGGAGAAACTTGTGCGGATCTGAAAGACGGAGAAGAAGGATATGGGGCAACGAACGACCATTCTTTGCGTGATTTTTGCGTAGAACTGCAAAATTATTCCGACATGACCTTTGGACAGACGGGGTATCGTTTCCTGCGTATTGATACGTTGGCTGACGATACGGTTTTAACCTTAAAATCCATTGTTGCGGCAGTAGATACGGATACGCGCGCGGAATTAGGCACGTTTGAATGCGACGATGCTTTGGTGAATGATATTTGGGACACGGCCGCTTATACCTTGCGCCTTTGCTTGCAAAACGGCTTTATTTGGGACGGAGTTAAGCGTGATAGACTCGTTTGGATTGGGGATTTGTATCCTGAAGCGTTAGCCGCTCATTATTTGTTTGGCGATATTCCTGAAACACTCAACTGCCTTGATTTTTCAATGAGACAAGCACCATTGCCGAATTCTATCAATAGAATGCCTACATATTCGTTGTGGTGGATACTTTGTTTGAAGGAAGCCTATCGTGTGAGTAAGGATAAGGTTAAGTTTGAAAAATACCTTGCGTACATGCAAGGTATTGTGGAGCAAATTATTGCGCCTTGCGTTTTGGAAGATGGAACGGTTTGCTATATATACAATTTCATTGACTGGCCTTCTCGTCATGCGGAAGGGGAAACGGATACGGATAAAAAGGAAGTAGAGCGTTTGGCTGGGGTAGCATATTTGACAAAACTGGCGTTACAGGCGGCTAAAGAGATGCTGTTGGAGTTTTGTTTGGATTGTAGCCTTTGTGATGAACTCATTGCACGTATCAATCAAAGAAAATATGAAATTCATATTTATAAACAGATTGCTGCTTTGGGGGTATGGGCAGGAGATAGCAATGATAGCATGAAGGACACTTTGTTGCATGGTGGAGCAAAGGGACTTTCCACTTTTCAGTCATATCCTATTTTAACGGCGGTTGCAGGGTTTGGGAGCTATGAGGCTGCTCTTTCTATGATGAAAGAATATTACGGCGGAATGCTTTCTGTGGGGGCTACGACGTTTTGGGAGGATTTTGATTTGGAATGGTTGAAAGGCAGCGGAAGGTTGGACGAAATGCCTCAAGAAGGGATAAAAGATATTCATGGCGACTTTGGTAACTTCTGCTATACCAGCTATCGCCACAGTTTTTGCCACGGCTGGTCTGCAGGGGTGATTCCTTACCTTATGGAAACGGTTGTTGGCGTTAAAACAATGGGGGCAGGTATGAGACGAGTTATTATTAAGCCCCATTTAAGCGGATTAAAACACGTAAAAGCAACTTTGCCGACTCCGTATGGTATTGTTTGTGTAGAACATACCGTAGGAGAAGATGGGAAAATCAATACGTTCATTTCGGCACCGCAGGAAATTGAAATTATTAAGGCATAATAGAATAATATAAAACAAGAAAGGGACAGGTACGCATATTCTACGCATACCTGTCCCTTTCTTGCGCGTGAACCAGCATCAATCGCATACGGAATGCAAATTTTGATACGCAGTAAACAAAGAAAAGGAAAACTGCATTTAACCGTAAAAATGTGCCTATATACGACTTAAAAATTTATGTTTTTCATAAGTGGTCAAAACATGTGGTCAAAGTGAATTTTTGGCATTTTTTTGAAAAAAGTGAAAAGCCCTGAAACCCGCTTGTTTCAAGGCATTGAGAGCAATTTGAAGGATAAAATATTTGAACTTGTGTACTCGGTGTCCCGAACGCAACTGCATAGATTTTTTGTGTAATTTCGGGTGATTTTAGGGGCTTTTGTGTCCAGAAACGGTGCTTTCGTGTGCTCTTGTTAACACTGTTTCCACGTAGTCCGAGTCTGTAGATGGTCAAAGATGTGGTCAAACGCAGTATTTTGCGCTGACCACATCTTTATTTTTTCAAAACGATATACCCATGTACGAGTTTATTCTTTCAA
>JAZOVQ010000077.1:0-6994 GCA_045658805.1 Candidatus Scatosoma sp. | reverse complement strand
AGATTTCCAACTTGTTAAACGTGCAAAAAATTGTAACGGTACATTATCAAGCCTTGCCGCAAAATTATCAATCCCCCGAAGAACAGCACGATTTTTGGGAAATAAATTACGCGGACAAAGAAAACGTTTTCGTATGTTTAGGCGAGGAAAAAGTTGAGTTGAAACAAGGTGAAATCCTCTTTATTAAGCCCAATCACCCGCATTGGGTAGAAAGCGGCGAAAAAGAACCCAATCTTTTTATTATTTCTTTCACTTGCCGTTCGGAATCCATCAATTTCTTTGCAAATAAAAAATATTCCGTGCCCAATGGGTACAGATATTTATTGCAAAACATAATGTCGGAAGCCTCAAACACCTTTGAATTGCCCGATTTCGACCCTAACTTAAACGCTTTAAAATTAAAAGAAAATCCCAACCTCGGCGGCGAGCAAATTATTAAAAATTCGTTAGAAACGTTAATGATATATATGTTACGTTTGGCGCAAAAAAAGGCGTCCTCGCACGAGTTTTTCGTTTCAAAAATAGCCGATTCTTCTGAACTTGAGGACGAAATTGTACGTATTTTAAATTCTAAAGTATACGGTAAATTCCAGTTGAGCGATTTAAGCGCGGAATTGCACTACGGCTCCACACGTTTATGCACTTTCTTCCGTGAAAAAACAGGGAAAAGCATCTATCAAACCTATTTAAAGTTGAAAATTGACGAAGCTAAAAAGCTAATCCGAAAAAATCACACCTTTGCAACTATTGCCGATTTGTTGTGTTTCGATTCCCTTTCAACCTTTACCTTTGTCTTTAAAAAACACGTTGGTATGACGCCAAGCGAATACCGTAACAGCATAAAATAAACAAAAAACTCTCGTTTCCAATGGATTCGAGAGTTTTTATTTAAACAATTTTTATTTCGCCGTTTTCCAATTGTAAAATTACGTCGGCAATTTCTAAAGCGGCTGGACGGTGCGTGACCATCAAACACGTTTTGTTTTGCAAGGATTTTACGTTTTCCAACAATTGTTTTTCCGTTGCGCTGTCAAGCGCCGAAGTCGCTTCGTCCAAAAGCAAAATGGGACGGTCGCACAAGATTGCTCTTGCGATAGCCAAACGCTGCATTTGCCCTTCCGAAAGCCCAATGCCCTTTTCACCAAGACGCGTTTGCAGTCCATCTGGTAAATCAAAAACGAAATCCGCACAAGCGGTCCTCAACGCCTTTTCGATTGCCTCCTCGCTACAATTTTCCGCGAAGAAAATTAAGTTTTCATAAATAGTGCCTGAGAAAAGGAAGTTGCCTTGCGGCACGTACGCAAACAAGCGTCTATCCTTTATAGTTAAAGGCTTTTGCTCGGTTTGTAACGCAAGTAAAATTTCGCCGTTGGTTGGCGTAAGAACGTTTAAAAGCAGTTTAAACAGCGTACTTTTCCCCGTTCCCGAAATACCTGTTAAGCAAATCGTTTTTCCTGCTTCCAGGCTCAAATTAACCCCTTCAAGCACCCTTTCGCGTCCATAAGAAAAGCTAACGTCTTTTAATTGAATCGCTTTTAAATCCTTTAAAGTTGAAGCAATTTCATCGTCCTCATACTTATGATTGTCGCGCGGCAATTTTTCTATTTCCGCCAAACGTTCCGCACTGCTCAACCTGGAATAATAGGCAGGAATAATGCTGGAAAAAGTTGATAAAGGCTGCTGCAATTGCATCAACAATAAGATAACGGATAAAATAGCACCGTAATCGTTCATTGTGCCGTTTAAAACGCTTACACTGCACCAAACGACGGCAAAAATCAAGCCGAAATTGCTAAGGAAACCATAAATTAAAGACATAAGCGCATGAACGTTGTTGCGTTTTAAACGCTTATCAAAATAAGTATCCGCCAAATCCTGCGTCTTTTGCGTGGTCTTTTCCTCTACGCCGTACGCTTTGACCGTCAATACGGAAGAATAACTTTCCTGCATATAAGAACGGAACTGCGAATCCGCTTCCATAACAGCCTTATGGCGTTTCTTTATTTGTTTTCTAAACAAAGCGGTCAGCCCTGCAAAAATTCCGCCGCAAATAACGTAAATTAAGGTAAACAGCGGATCAATAGTAAGCAAAGCAACGATTGCACCTACGCATTGCGTAAACATTCCCACCATTGAAGGCGCTAACCCTACCGTCGTGGAAGCAATTTCTTGCACGTCCGACGTCAATCTCGTCAAAATATCCCCGCTGTGATACTTTTGCAAGGATAAATATTCCGTTTTTAACACGTCGGAATATATTTCCACACGCAGTTGCGAAACGATTTTCGCGCGGTATCGTTCTGTAAAGTAAGAGGTTAAGGTTTTTAAAACAATTTTCAATACAACAAGCGCCAATACAACCGCGGCAAACGTCCAAAGAAGGTCGCTTTCTTGATTGGTGGCACTGTTAATTAAATAACGTACGAGATAGGCAAATCCCAACGAAAAGATAGTTGTAAAAATGGTAAGGCACGTCAAAAAGAATACGCGCGAACGATACGGGCGTATTTTCTTTTTTAACCATACTTTACCAACAGCGGTAGCTTTATCTTTCCTCATTGCCTTTACCTTACGTTGCAATTATTTTTTACGAAAGGGCTTTAAAATTTTTCTTGCCGCCCCTTTTATCTTTCCTTTTAAAAGCACGAAAAAACGTCTACGCTTGTACGTTTTTAAGCGTTTATTAACGTAGCGGAGATATTTTTCATCCGTGCAATAAAAATGTTTGCCTTTTCTAAAAAACTCTGTTAAAACACCAATAACCCAGCTTTCAGGCACGTTTTCATCCGAATAGCAATTGTCACCGCGGATAATATACCCCTCGTCTTTCACTTCTAAAACGCGGTGTAAAACGTAAGCGTCGCCTCGCTTGTACAAAGCAACGTCCAATGGCTTTAAACGTTCCGTTTTAGGCTTAACCACAATGGTATCGCGCCGATTTTTAAGCATAGGAAGCATACTTATGCCTACGGTCGGACCAACGTACACGCCGTTTTTAGCTAAAACTTCTTCAATTGTACGCTTTTCAACGCCCTGTTCCATGGCAAAACTTCCCTATGTATTCTCAATCGGTAAAACCATTCTTCGTAATAATTTCAGCGAATTTTTTAACGTCGATTTCAGCGCGTTCACGCTCAACGTCGTATTCTGCGCAAAGCGCGTCAATCCCTTCTTCAACCGAATGATCTTCACCGTAAAAATTCCACAAAAAAGCCCCAGTGGAATTAAGATTGATCATACCATGAAAGGTTTTACTAAGTTCGCCGACAGGTACGACAACGTGTTCGCCGCCGACCGTTCTAACAACAAATCCCTTTTTAATTTTCATTTGTTTCCTCTTTTTTACATATATCGAACGCAAGCCCTGTCATTGCCTCAAACGAGGTTTTTACAGCCGTTTCCGAAATGTCGCATTTGAGCAAATATGCAGGTACGTTCATAACCAGTTTATCTGCCAAATCCAACGTTGCGGTTGCCTGCGCTTCACTTTCGGGTAATAAAATTTGTCTAAATAATAACGCGGCGTTTTCTGAAGGTTTCAGCGTTTTAATGGAGTTTTCTTTCGCTTGTTCCAAAAAACAAAGTCCATTTAAAGGAACTGCCGCATTGCAGCCCCAGCCTTCTTTTCCTTGCCAAGGCGTACCGTACGCAATAAAACCGTTTCCCGTTGCTTGTAAAATGGGTTTATCGCCGTTGATAATCCTCGTTTTATCCAAATATTTAAGCCAAAGCCTTGTATGCGTAGATTTCCCCGTACCGCTGCGCCCCAAAAAGGCATAACCCTTTCCGTCGTATTCTAAAACGGAACAATGTAAAAGCATACGGTTTAAGGTAGGTAACTGCTTACAAAGGCTGCGATATAAGCAAATATTTTCAATATATCCGTCCGAAAAAGCAGGAGATTGCAGTTTTTCTTCCGCAAACTCCTCCTCCGTCACCCGCGCAACGATATCCGCGGGCAAATCTTGATTTTCGGATAAATATTCTTTACAAAATCTTTCCGTATATGGAAATTTATTTTCTAACCGAACCCGTAAGCCCGCAATATCGTATATCATAGCAAAATCCTACAATTAATAATTATTCGTCCATTCGTCGTCGTTGTCAATATTATCCGAGGACGTTTTATTTTCCGTTTTAGATTGACTGGAATCCTCGTCCGTACAGCCTGCAAAAATACCAAGCATACACGTCAACGCAAGCAAAACTGCTAAAAATTTCTTTAATTTCATACTATACTCCTTATTGCGAAAAATTAAACGCGAACGTCGCCCTTTTCACCAAGCCAATCGGCATGTTTATTCAAAATTGGATCAATTTCACTTTCGATAAATTCCACCGTTTGCGAAGGCGCTCTGCCAATGAACTTCTTTGCATCGAGAATATCGTCGATATGATCCCAAACGGGTTTAAACATTTCGTCTTGTTTAATCAAATCAATCAAATTGTTGTCGCCGCCTTCCACTTTAACGTTTTTACCCGCTTCCATGGAAAGTACGCGAATACGTTCGTGCAATCCTTGACGGTTACCGCCTGCTTTAACGCATTCCATCATAATGTTTTCCGTTGCCATAAACGGAAGCTCTGCACGAATGTGTTTAGCGATTACCTTTTCGTAAACGACGAGGTTTTCCGCAACGTTCATATAAATATTCAAAATTGCGTCTACGGACAAGAAAGCTTGTGCGTTTACGATACGTCTATTTGCCGAATCGTCCAACGTTCTTTCAAACCATTGCGTAGAAGCGGTCAACGCGCTGTTCATAGGCAAGGAAATAACGTATCTTGCCAATGCGCCGATACGTTCGGAACGCATGGGATTTCTCTTATACGCCATTGCAGACGAGCCGATTTGATTCTTTTCAAAGGGCTCTTCAATTTCTTTCATATTTTGCAAAATACGAATATCGTTGGAGAACTTATACGCGCTTTGCGCAATTTGCGACAACACGCAAAGAACGTTATAATCAAGCTTACGGGGATAGGTTTGACCGGTAACCCCATACACTTTATCGTAACCAAGTTTTGCAACGACGCGTTTTTCAAGCTCTTTCACTTTGCTTTCATCGCCATTGAAGAGTTCCATAAAGCTTGCTTGCGTACCCGTCGTGCCCTTTACACCACGCAAACGAAGAGTTTCTTTTGCGTGCATAAGGTTGACGTAATCCATTTCCAAATCCTGCAGCCAAAGGGTTGCTCTCTTGCCAACCGTCGTAAGCTGCGCAGGTTGCAAATGCGTAAAGCCAAGCGTAGGAACGTCTTTGTATTGCAATGCAAATCTCTTCAATTTATCAATTACGTTAACCAATTTTTTCAAGATAATCTCGAGCGCATCGTCAAGCATAATAGCTTCAGCGTTACAGTTTACAAAACAGCTGGTTGCGCCAAGGTGAATGATAGGCATTGCCTTCTTCGCATAAGCGCCGTACGCTTTTACGTGCGCCATAACGTCGTGGCGAACCTCTCTTTCAAATTTGGTTGCCAAATCATAATCAATTTCGTCGGCGTATTGCTTTAATTCGTCAACTTGTTCCTGCGAAACGTTAAGCCCGAGTTCCATCTCCGATTCCGCAAGCGCAATCCAAAGCTTTCTCCAAAGCTTAAAACGCTTGTCGTCTGAAAATGCGTGCTGCATTTCTTTGCTTGCATAGCGAGTGATTAAGGGATTGGTGTAGATAGAATTGTCCGTCATAACTTTTCTCCTTTATGCCTTAACAGGCGCATCGTATGCAACGCCGAACGTTTCCGCCGTTACTTTTTTCATTTTTTGATCTTCATAGGGACGATCGTGCCAATCGGTTTTTACGTTTGCAATTTCGTCCACCGTTTCCATACCTTCAATTACTCTGCCGAATGCAGCGTATTGACCGTCGAGATAATCGGCGTCTTCGTGCATAACGAAAAATTGCGAACCTGCCGAATTTGGATGTTGCGCTCTTGCCATCGACAAAACGCCGCGAACGTGCGCAATATCGTTTTGTTTAAAACCGTTGCCTGCAAATTCCCCTTTAATATGATAACCAGGTCCGCCCGTACCCATACCGTCGGGATCGCCGCCTTGAATCATAAAGCCTGCAATAACACGGTGAAAAATAATGCCGTCGTAAAAACCTTTATTTACAAGGGACAAGAAATTGTTGACCGTGTTAGGCGCCTTTTCGGGAAATAATTCCGCTTTAAAAGTTTTGCCGTTTTCCATTTCAAACGTAACGATAGGATTCATATATACACTTCCTTTTTATTTTTATTCTTCGATAAATTTTTCAACTTTTACGTTAGCTTCTTCAAAGAGCGCTAAAGAAAATTCGTCGGGGTAACCGTTTTTATACACTACCCTTTTGATGCCTGCATTGATAATAATTTTTGCGCAAATAACGCAGGGTTGATGGGTGCAGTATAAGGTTGCGCCCTCGATAGAAATACCGTATTTTGCCGCTTGAATTACGGCGTTTTGTTCCGCGTGTACCGCGAAGCAAAGTTCGTGTTTCGTGCCGCTGGGAATGTTTAATTTACGACGTAAACATTCGCCTTTTTCTTCACAGCTTTTAATACCTGCAGGCGCACCGTTATACCCCGTCGTCATAACGCGTTTTTCTTTAACAATAACCGCACCAACGTGACGGTTTTCTTGATAACAGCTAGACCAGCCCGCCACCGTTTCGGTAAGCTCCATAAAACGTTTGTCCCATTTACTCATAGCCGACATACGATCTTTCTCCTTTCGTCTTTAATATTCCACCATTTATTATAACACAAATTTTTTTTAAATGCAATTCTTTGACGTATATTTTCGCAATACAACCCCTCTTTTTCGTGAAAAAAGCAATAGGATTGCATTCTTTTTAAATTTTTATAAAAAAATTGTTATTTTTTCCTTTTTTTTGTTTGACTGTGGGCGAAAGCGGTTTATAATATATCCGTATAAAATAATTACGGCGCAAAAGCGCCATTTGATTGGAGGATTATTTATGAATATCAAACCTTTATTCGACAA
>JAZOVQ010000076.1:0-20483 GCA_045658805.1 Candidatus Scatosoma sp. | reverse complement strand
AACTGTAAACCGTCGATGTTCAATCCTCAACTAACCCGTTTTAAATACAAGGTCAAGCGGAACGCTTGCTGGATGCAACGGCACGATACCAGAACGCTTGCGAACTGTACCTGCAAAGCGTTACCGTCCAACGCCCAACCATCTCGTTTTAAAAGCTGGATGCAACGGCACGTTGCTTAGTCGCGGCGACGGTCGCCGAACATAAGGAATACCCAAACAGCAAATCTCAAGAAATACACCAACGACGTCAACAACGATGCTACGTACGTTTGTGCCGCCGCGCTTAACATATTGCTTGCGTATGGCAATTCCTCTTCCCGTAAAATCCCTTCCTTTATCAGCATTTGCTTCGCCCTGCGGCTCGCATCAAACTCCACAGGCAAAGTAACCAACGCAAACAACGTCGACAATCCATACAACGCCACGCCCGCTATCGCTAAATAATACCCAACGTCCGAATTTTGCGTTGTCGCAACAAATATATCCAAAATCAGCCCCACCAACACCAATGGTAACGCCAACCTACTGCCTATATTCGTCACAGGCACCAACACTTGTCTAATTTTATACGGCAAGTATCCGCTCTTTCTTTGCATTACGTGCCCAACCTCATGCGCCGCAACCGCAACCGCCGCAACCGACGCATTCCCAAACACGCTTTCGGATAAATTAACAATCTTTTTCGTAGGGTGATAATGGTCGCTCAAATGTCCACGCACACGCCCCACGTCAATATCCGTCACACCGTTTGCACGCAACAACCTGCGCGCCGTATCGTACCCCGTCATTCTCGACGCCGTCGGCATCGCTCCATAACGATTATACGAAGAATGTACCTTCGCGCTTGCGCTCGCCGCAAATACACCGCATAACATAATCAATCCAAAAAATAGGATATAATATTCCCACATAATTTATATCTCCTTTATCTTATCATACCCCTTTTGTTTGTCTTTTAAAACAAATTCGGCGGTTTTCAGCAAACTTTCACAAAGCTCGCCTTTCCCCGCCGATTGTTTTTTAAATATCCACCGAAAAAGGATACAATTCCGATTTCGACACCCCTCTGTCTTTCGCTGCGCGCTTCAAAGCTTCCTTTTTATCCAGCCCTGCCGCCATATAATGCTTAATGTGCTCTCTTTCCGACAACGCATTTAACGGACTTTCCTTTTCTTCCGCGCCGCCGACAATCAACACGTATTCTCCGCGCTTCTCGCCGCTCAACCCGTCCGCCAAGCGGAAATTGACCGCCTCTTCATGGATTTTCGTAATTTCACGCACCGCGCAAGCAGGCCTATCCCCAAACACCTCGAACATGGCTTTGACGTCCTTGTCTACGTCCTGCGGCGCACAGTGGAATGCAAGCGTCATATCTAAATCCTTATATTTCTCCAAAACCGCACGCTTTTCCCCTGCCTTGTCAGGCAAAAATCCCACAAACGCAAACCGCCCTGCAGGTAACGCCGACAACACAAGCGCCGCCACAAACGCGCACGCGCCAGGTATCAAAGTGTACGGCTCGCCAGCCTCACGCAACGCCTTGCAAACTACGTTGCCGGGATCGGAAACTACGGGCGTGCCTGCGTCCGAAACCACCGCAACCTTTTCACCGCGGCGGCTTGCCGCCAAAATTTTTTCCGCCGCTTCCGCTTCGTTAAACTTGTGACAAGCGTACAGCGGTTTTTTAATTTCGTATGCATTCAATAGCTTAATGGTATGCCGCGTGTCCTCGCAAAAAATAACGTCCGCTTCTTTTAACGTTTCCAACGCTCGCATCGTAATGTCTTTTAAATTCCCTATCGGCGTAGCTACAAAACTAACCATTTTTTCTCTCCTTTTCCTTTCCAAAACCCCTCGCTTGGCGTTTTTTAGGTTCTTTTAGGTATTCCAAATCGTAGGCAAAATATCATTACAGGGCTTGCCGCCTTTCACGCCCTCCACCATAACCAAATACGGCTTCGATTGACACCTGCCCCCCACAAATTGAATTTTTTTCACTTCTATATTCACCGATTTTAACGTGTAACACACCTCGGCAAGCCGATCGGCGCGGTTTAAAAGCGCAAACCTGCCGCCGTATTTCAACGCCTTCGCAGCCGCTACGGCAATTTCCTTTAAGTTAATGGTAATTTCCTTGCGGCAAATCGCCTTGCAATATTCCCCGTTTTCAAAGCCCCCTCTTTCGTAGGGCGGATTGCATAAAATCAACGAGAAACGCTCGTGAAATTCCTTGGGAATGTCCTGCAAACGTCCGTTGACGAAAACAAAATTTTCAAAGCCGTTGAGGAGCGCCGTCTTTTTGGAAAGGGCGGTCAATTCGGGTTGAAGCTCAAACAAAGTGACGGGCATATTAGGAAATTTAGCTTTGTTGAGGGCATAAAAATGAAACCCTACGATACCGCTGCCTGCGCAAAAATCCGCCACGTCGTCACCCCTTTTCGCCGCCGCGAATTTGGATAACAACACCGAATCGGAGGTAAACCGATACAGCCGCGTGTCCTGCACGATTTTCAACCCGTCCAAACACATATCTTCCGCCACTTCAAATTCGTCCAGCGTCACTTTTTCCTGCGTTTCCACTTGCGTTCTCCTCATTCTTCTTTTTCCCTTTTAGTATACCAAGACTTCAGCAAAAAGTCAATACAATTTACCGCATACTTTCCAAGCAAAATCGGCATACTGTTTTTGTGAATACTTTACGTGCAAACCTTGAAAAAAATATAACCCTTTTAAAAGAAATTTTACCTTCCGAGGACGTTTTGACGTACGCCTTTCAAACGGCGGACGGCGTAAACTGCGCCGTTTTATACGCCGACGGCATAGTCAATAAACAACTAATCGGCGATTTGCTTGCGCGGCCGCTTGCGAAATTAGACCTGCATTCCGCTCTGGAACAAAACGGGTTTTCTAACGGCTTTTCTTCGGAAAATACTCAAAACGACGGGGGCAGGTACGAGTTTATTTTCAAAGTTGTTGAAAAAACTACCTTGTTTCCCGAATTGAAAAAAGCCCAAACCGTCCAGGACGCCGTTAAAGAAATTTTGGACGGGAACTGTTTATGCTTGATAGACGGGTGCGGAATCGGCTTAATTGTCGGCGCAAAATTTTTACCTATTCGCGCCATTATGGAGCCCCCTACCGACGTTGCGGTGAAAGGACCGAGGGAAGGGTTTATCGAGGACGTGAAAACAAACATGGCGCTTGTTCGTAAACGTTTAAAAACGCCTGCACTGCGGTTTGAAAGCTTGCGCATAGGCAAACAATCGGATACCTTTGTCACCCTTTGTTTTTTAGAGGGAACGAGCAACGCCGCCGTAAAAGAGGAAATTAAAGCGCGCTTACAAGCCGTTGAACTCGATTGCGTACCCGATTCGTCCTATGTCGCCGCCCTGCTTTCCCCGCGCAAACATTCGTTGTTTAAAAGCGTTGGCACGACGGAAAAGCCCGACATTTTCACCGCGAAAATAGCCGAAGGCAGGGTGGGAATCCTCGTGGACGGCTCCCCGATAGCTTTAACTTTACCCTTTGTGTTATCCGAAGATTTACAAAGCAGTGAAGATTATTTCATTTCGCCTTTTATGGCAACAACGGTGCGTATTTTACGAACGATGGCGGTATTTATCGCCGTGTTATTGCCCGCTTTTTACGTGTCGGCGCAGTTGTTTAAAATGCAAATTTTCCCTCTTTCTTTAACCTTAACCATTGCCAGCAGCGTGCGCGAGCTACCCTTTTCCCCAAGTTTGGAAATGTTCGTCGTGTTGCTGTTGTTGGAAATTTTAAAGGAAGCGAGTATCCGAATGCCAAAATACGTAGGCATGTCCCTTTCGGTAGTCGGGGCGTTGGTCTTGGGAGAAACAGCGGTATCGGCAGGGTTTTTATCCACGCCTGCCATTATTATCGTTGCCTTTTCGGGGATATGCTTGTACACCGTACCCAACTTCGTGGAAACGGGCAGCGTGTTACGGTGGCTGTTTTTATTGGTAGCAGGAAGTGTCGGGCCGTTTGGTATCACTCTGCTTTTGGCAATGCTCATTGCCTATCTCCTCTCTTCGGACGCCTATGGCGCGCCTTTGCTCGCTCCGTTTTCGCCCTTGATTGCACCCGACTTGCGGGATTCGCTGGTGAAATACGATATGGTTTCGCTAAACAAGCGTCCTCGGCTGTATCAATCGGAAAACAAAACGCGGCTTCGCCATGCGCCAAAATACAAAAAGGAGAATAAAAAATGAGCCTTGCACACCCCGAAAACCAACGCCTTTACGCCCGACAAATTGCCTTTGTCGCCGCTTTTTTATTGCCTGCATCCAAATTATTGGAAGCGCCCTCTTTGCTTGCAAAATACGCCGCAGGGGATATTTTATTGCCTGCAATTGCGCATTTTTTATTGCAAAGCGCATTGCTTGCTTTGCTGTTGTTTGCCCTTTCAAAATCCTCTCAACCGCTTATTGAGCGATTAAAAAATAGACTTGGAAAATGCTTTCCTGCCGTCTATGCTGTGTACGGCGTATTCTTTCTTTTTTACGCCCTGCTGCCCTTGTTGGATATGGAAAAATTTGTATACGCCGCTTTTTTTGATACTGCGCCCACCTTTTTTTCCTTTATTTTCTTTTTCATTTTTTCCGCGTTTTTGTGTGTGAAAGGCTTGAAAACGATAGGCCGCTATGCCGATTTATGCCTGTTTTTCTTCCTTATCCCCTTCCTCGCGCTGTTGACAATGTCCTTTGTCGAAACGGATTTTTCCCACCTGCTTCCGCTGTTTGGAACAAAATTAGGGGATACCATGTCCGCGTTCACCCATTCTACACCCCATTTTTCGGACGTAATTCTCCTTTTGCCGCTTTTGCTGTTTTATCAACCGCAACAAAACGGCGAGACTAAAAAAATTCTCTATGGCTATTGGGTAGGCGCAGGACTCACGTTGCTGTTTTTGGCGGTCTTTTTCGGCGTGTATTCGTCCATTGCGCCGAGGGAGCATTACGCCTTTTCAAAAATAGCGCAATATTTCCCTGCCCTCGACGTGCTGGGCAGGGTGGATTTACTGTTTGTGTACCTGCTGTTTATCACTTTGCTGTTTTACACCTGCCTGCCGTTGCTGTACGCAACCGACAGCGTAGCGGCGCTTTTTCACAGCCAAAATAAACCTGTTTTTTCCTTAATTTTAAATTTCGGTTTATTTCTTTTCGTCTTTTTTTGTAATAAATATTACAACGGATTTTACCAAATTATCAGCGGGCGCTTGCCATGGATTTTTTGGCTGTTCGCCGATACTTTGCCCCTTGCGCTGTTGCTGTTGCCTGCCGATAAACCCACAAAAACTACGTTAAAAAAGGAGAACGCCCATGTATAAACCGCGCGCTAAAAACACCGTTCGTTATTATCTTTTGCTTGCGTTTGCCTTGCTGTTTTTATTCTTTTCCAATGATTTCGGCTTGATTGACGTGCAAAAAACCGCTATCGTTATGGCGGTAGGTATTGATAGAGAAGCGGATTCCTTTATCGTCACTTCCCAAATCGCCATTCCGCAATCGTCTACGCAGGGCAAAGCGACGGAGGCCGTACAAATTGTCAGCCGAGGCAAAACGGTTGGCGAGGCGTTAGAAGAAATAAACGCTAAAACGGGCTGGTATCCCAAACTCGTGTTTTGTGATTTGATTATTTTAGGCGAAACCACCGTCCAGCATAACGTTTTCGACGCCCTCGATTTCTTCCTGCGCGACGAATATATGAGCGATAATTGCTTGGTTGCCACCTGCAACGGCAGCGCAAAAGCGCTTCTTAACACGTCCGCGCTTGTCGATCCGTCGGGCAGCGTGGCGATGCGCAAAGTGCTTTCTCCGCACGCCGAACGCGTGGGCACCGTTCTCCCTATCACTTTGCGTGAGTTTGCCATTGGGTATTTTTCCGACAGCCAAAGCGGTTTTTTACCCATTTTACAAGCACAACCCACGCAGGAAAATAAAGGCGAAAAAGACGGCAATGCCCAAAAGCAACAACAAAGTAAGCAAGAAAACTCCTCTTCGACAGCCGAAGGCAGTCAAAATACACAAAAACAAAGTGAAAAACCGCTGTTTAGCGCAAGAGAAACCGCCCTTTTCGTGGGCGGCAAGCAGGTGGAAAAATTGAACAAGGACGAAACGTTTGCACTGGCGGTTTTGTTAAACAAACTCCGTCTTGCGTCCTATTCCGTCCCTCTGGGCGAGAAAAGCTGTGCGCTTACTATCAAGCAAAACAGCCCGAAAATTTCGTTAAAAGCGGACGAAGCGGACCAACCCAAGCTCTCTTTACACGTCACGCTAACCGCTGGCGTTATGGACCTTTCCGCGGCGCAAAGTATTACGGAAATCTCCGACGCAGGCAAACCCGTCGCAGGTAGTTTTTCGCTTGCGGAACAAAAACTCGCCTTGGAAATACAAAACACCTTCCAAAAAACGCAAGCGTGCGGCTGCGACGTTTTCGGGGTTAGGGAACGCTGGATAAAACACCAAAGCCGCCGCTTACAAGCCGCCGCACCCAACGTCTTGAAAAACACCACACTCGACGTCAAAGTTACCTTTAGAAATATCCGTTAAACGCCGTTGTGGATAAGTTTTCCACACCCAAAAATCACTGTGGAAAACTGTCTTTTCCTCTCTTGCCGCATTTTGTCGACGTTTGTATATTTTTGTCAAAAAAATACGATTATAAACGCTTGCATAAACCCAAAATCCCCACTTATCCACCATAAATGTGGACAAAATAGGGGTTGTCCACAGAAAACGTAAAAAGCTGTGGATAACTTTTTCCCTTCCGCAACATACAAAAGTGCAAAATAACGGATTTTTCAGCCTACCACCCTCAAAAGGGGCATTTTTTGGTGGATAACTCGGCTTTTTTCGCTCCTCTCCGTTTCTACTTTTTAAGGCTTTTTGTGAAAAATTTTCGTTAAATTGAGAAAAAATGAAGGAAAATTTGTCGTTTTTGATAGGCTGTATGGTAAAATTGAGCGATTTATCCACAAACGTTTGTTCTCTTCCACAAGTGTAGAAAAGTTATCCACATTTATGCACGCGGCAATAAATGTATAATTTTTATTTTTTCGTGTTTTTATGCATAAAAATTCCTTTTCGCTCGTTTAAAAAAAGCCGCCCTTGGGCATACTTAAAAAACGAAGAAAAAAGTTAAAAAATCAGCGAGGGAAACAGCATGGAATATTCTTTTCACGTACACAATAAGCTTGCCGTAGAGGGTGTAACAATGGCGTTAAATACGCTGTTGCAGGCGCATAAAAACGCCCATTCCGAGGAGAAAACGTCCACGTTGGAGCATTACGCAGGCGCGCCGCCCATTGTCGTTTGCATTGGCAGTGATTTGGCGATAGGCGACAGTTTAGGGCCCGTTACGGGGTCCCTCTTAAAGCATAAAACGCAAGGTTTAAGCGCTTACGTGTACGGCACGCTGTCCGCACCCGTCACAGCAAAGGAAATTAAATACGTGCGCACTTTTTTAAAGGAAACGCATAAAAACAGCCCTATCATTGCCATTGATGCGGCGGTGGGCGCGCAGGGGGATATAGGGTTGCTTCGCATAAGCGACACGCCGTTACTCCCTGGTGCAGGAGCAAAAAAACAGCTCGGCGCGCTTGGGGATATTTCCGTTATGGGTATTGTTGCGGAAAAATCCATTGGAAATTACGGCTTACTAAACACCACGCGGCTCAATTTGGTATATTCCATGTCGGAAATTTTAGCGGAAGCGTTGTCCTCGCTGTTGTTTTCCTTGCAGGAAAAGCGTTGCGGATAAGACAAAGCCGAGCTATAACACTCTAAAACCATTGACATAGCGGTAAAAATTGTGTTATAATAACGACATAGGAAGGTTTTCGGTAAACACTTCCGCATAAAAAAACCGAGGTAACAACATGAAAAAATTATTCACGACCGAGCGTTTGTGTCGGGCTGGCGTAATTGCGGCTTTGTACACAGTGCTCACCTGTACTGTTGCGCCCCTCGCCTTCGGACCTATTCAGTTCCGACCTAGCGAGGCGCTTTGCATTTTACCCCTCTTTTTCGTTGAGGCAATTCCTGCGCTGTATATCGGGTGCATATTGTCCAATCTCTTCACTTCCCCCTACGTTTTTGACATACTGCTTGGCTCGCTTGCGACCTTACTTGCGGCAATCGTCACGTACATGGTAGGCAGGTTTTTCAAAAAAACCTTCCCGAAGTTGTTTTTAGGCGGCTTGCCGCCCGTTCTTTTCAACGCCTTGATTATCCCTGTGATTATCGTATTTTTATCACCGAATGGCGCGGACGGATACTCGTCCATGGCCGCGGCATACTTATTAACGGCGTTGTCCATTTTTATTTCGGAAGCGGGTGTAGTATACGGTTTAGGTACGCCGTTATATTTCGCCTTACAAAATTTCAAGCCCAACAAAAAACGCAACCATAGAAAATAAAATTTGATAAATAGAGCCTATAAACGAAAGGCGGCGAAGAGCAATTGCTCCTCGCCGTCTTTTTATGCCTTTTAATCGTTAAGGCTTATTTGTTTTTCTTAAACTTACCAAAGACCGCCTTGGTTGCCCTTTGGCATTACACAACTTGAACAATCGTCAGGGTTACCGTATCGAAATCAAGCGTGTTTACCGCAACAGTTGTAATATATATCGTTCTACCTGCGACAAATCTATATTTATCGCCTGCGTTGGGAGTCACAACCTCGCCTTTTTCATCAATAACGGTGATGGTAGCCCAAGAGGAATCCTCCTGTTCTTGAATTTCATCTTTGAAGAAATAGAAACCAGTCGCGGAAATTTCCACGCAGAAGTAATCGGTTTCCCCTGCACTCACGCCTCTATCGCTTACCTCGTAAGACGTTCCAACCGTCAACTCCGTCACTATGGTCAACGTACCATAGATACTGTTGCCATTTTCATCCTCATACGCCACAAGTTCATAGTTATTCTTATCCGCGCCGATCAAGTAAGCACCGACTTCATACTTATCGCCATGAAGCTGACCCATGCTCGCTTGGAGATAGAATACCTGACTAGCTTGAATAGAAGGATAATTGTGGCCTATAACCAATTTCACTTCTTCAACACCAATGATACCGTCCTTGGGAAGTAAAGTAATAGTCGTAGTATTATAAGCATCGATCGTTGCCCTAATATCCAAAGCCGTCAATTTTTTAGGAACGATATTTACGGTGTATTGTACGTCACGCAAGCCAACAAGCATGAAATTGTCCCCAAGCGAAAGATTGCTAATATTAACGCCTGTATATTCACCAACCGCTTTAATAGGAGCATCGTCTTTCGTTGCTTCAAACGTCAACGTTGCATCAACGTCATCAATCGTAACCGCGGCAACCAATTGATTGGTTCCGTTGTATTCCGCCGTCAAGGTTGTAGTCTTCAAAGAGGTAACCATCTTCTTTATAATAGAGAAGCTGTAAGTGCCAAGCACGTAGTTATCATCATTAAAGCAAGGAGCCATTTCAGGCGAGCTTGTATCCACAGCCGAGCCTACACAGGCGTTTACAAAGCAGACCTCAAGGGTTACTTGATCATTGCCGAGGATACCGCTATGGTTTGCGCTTGTAAGAACAACCTGCTGATAATCGCTTCCGTTGTAAGTGAATTCGTAAGTTACTTCATTAAGAGTCTTAGGCGTAATTTGATATTCAAATACAATCTCGGAGAAATCATAGTTTCCGTTTGCGCTGGTTACGTTTCCGTTATAAGCGCCCACGTCCTTTGAATTGGTACTGAAATCAATGCTAAGCACATCGCCCGAAATAATACCAAGAACGTAGGGATGCGTAGATGCAAAGTTATTCGTACCCGAATATACCGTACCATCATAGGTTTTACTGGAAACAATCTTTGTTGTTCCGCTTGCCATCGTCAACTTCTTAGGCGTAATCTTAAGCGTACAATCCGCTACTGCAATAGAATAATTTGGATTACCTGCTACAACCTGCGTAATGGTTGCGTTTTCCGTTGCATCTTTTTGGCTAACAAAAACGTTGATAACACAAGCGTCCCCTGTTACCAAACCGTTAACCGCAGTAATTTGGTGCGCAAATTGCGTAGTGCCGTTGTATTCTTTTTCCAAATTGATGCCTGTAATTGGCTTTTTCGCAATGGTGAATTCTTGTTCTACGCTGTCACTTACGTGCGTTTCGGTTTCATCAACCGTTACTACCACCTTATAGGTGCCTGCATTGGTGGGGCGTTCGGTGAGCTTTTCATCGCCCTTATAGTACGCGAAGCTTTCCGCACCATTGCTGTCAAACGTAACGGTAGGCTCTACAACAGCCGTTCCATCATATGTTTTGGAAATATCCGAAACCTGCAAGTTTATAGGAAGTTTATTCTTTTCAAAGGTTTCCGTACCCTTCGCGCCACATACGCAGGATTTATAATAAACAGCTTTCGTCGTTGCCGTTGCCGCATCCTTCAAATAAGTATCGGTTTCCACTTGTTGGTTGTAAACGTGCGCCGTTTCATCCTTCTTATCACCGCAAACCGAGCAAGCGTACCAGTGCGTGGTTTCGCCTACCGTCCAAACGGTTGCGTGGCTGTGCGTAATTACACGCGTTGCGTTACATACGTTACAAGTGGTATCGCAATCGTTATCATAAACGTGCGGCTCTACCTCTCTTTCCGCTTCGCATACGTTACAAACCGTATCGCAATCGTTATCGTAAACGTGCGGCTCTACTTCTCTTTCCGCTTCGCACACGTTACAAACCGTATCGCAAGCGTTATCATAAACGTGCGGCTCTACCTCTCTCGTCGTGCCGCAAACGTTACAATCGGTATCACAAGCGTTGTCAAATACGTGCGCCGCTACGTCGCTCTTTTCACCCTCGTGCCCGCAATTGGCATCATGCCAATGGTTGGTTGCGTCCATGCTCCACTCGATTGCATACGTGTGTTCATGCAATACAATCGGCAAGACGATGGCCGAAGCCGTACCCGCTACGAGAACAGCCGCAATCGCAATGGATGCTACCTTGTGACCAACTGCCCACTTCCAAGCTTTAAGGAAAAAGTTTTTCGTGCTAAGCCATATTTTTCCAAAAAATGCTTTCATATTCTTTTATCTCCTTTAAAAGTTTTAAGCCGTGCTGTTCACAACTCGCCTTTATTGTATCACTTCCTTATATATATTACATCACCCCTTAAGGGTGAAGATGTTGCTTTTTAGGGGTGAAATGGGGTGAAAATGGGTGATTGCCCCCTTGTTTTCCATGAAAAAAACGGACGGCAGATATTCTGTCGTCCGCTTGCAGTTCGATGCGGTTTCGCTATTTAATTTTGTATATACAGCGCATACAATTCTTCTCGGCTGGACACGGAAAGCTTTGCATACAGCGTTCTTGTATACGTCTTTATGGTGTTTTCGGAGAGGTGTAATTCCTCGGCAATATCCTTACGCTTTTTATTTTTGAGGATAAGCTCTAAAATTTCACGCTCGCGCACGCCGAGGGGGTCTTCGGGTTTTACGGCAAGCAATACCTTTGCCAATTTTTCTTCCTGCGATAACGAAGTAATTTCAATGCCCTGCTCCTCAAAAGCACGGGGTTTGGTTTGGGAAAGGTTACAGTTTAAAACGTAATCTTCCAAAATCCAGTACAGCAAAACAAACATGATTTCGCTAACGATATAGGAAACGGAAAGATATTCAAATTCCCCGTCCAAGAATTTTTCCAAAAACCAAACGGTGAGGTTAAGCAAAACGATAACGGCAAGCGCCCCTGCAAATTTTTGCGCCACGCCCATTTTTTTGATAGACGAATACGTGATTACCGTAATCATTGCCACAAAATATGCCACGAGATACACAAGATATACAGGGTGTAACACGCCGTATTCCTTGATAAGCTTGGTTGTGCCGTTTACCTTTTCAATGCTAACACTCGTATAATACCAAGGCAAAATGCCGCTGGTTGCGATGATCAGGAACATTGCCGCCGCGAGGGAAAGCAATATAATTACCGTTTTCTTTTTTATACGGAATCCGCAAAGCTTGGCGATAGTGAAAAACATACACATGGATAAAAATACACTGCCAAAATACGCCACGTCGTTTGCGAAAATAGCAAACCCGACCGTACCTGCAAGCGACAGCATGAAATAGCCAAGATTGACAACGGCTACGCACACGAAAAGCAAGCCAAGCCAAAATTCTTTTTTCTTTATCAAGTATTGGTATAAAACAATCAGCAACACCGAAATTGCCGTTATTACGCCGTACCCTATTACCATGGCTTTGCCTCCTTTCGTTTTCTTCCTATTATTATAACATACATTGCTTTATTTTTCAAGGGTTTTTAAGAAAAAATACCCCCCTGCCTATGAAATATCCTATCCCTTTGTAAAAAGAAAACGGCGAAGAGGTTATGCTCTCCGCCGCTTGTTTTAACTTTTAATTATTCGTCCTTGTTGCTGTTGCCAAGGAAGATACCAAAGAAATCGTTAGACGCCTTCAACGTCGTGCCGCCGCTATTGGACGAGCCGCTTGCAGGCTTTCTATCACGGTTATAAGGCTTTTTATTGAAGCCGCCGCTTCTACCGCCCTTGCCGCCAAAACCTCTATCGTTTTTACGGCCGTAACCGCCTCTGCCGCCTCTACCGCCTCTGTTGCGATCTCTGTCGTTTCTTGCAGGAATAGCAGGTGCGTCGGGATCTTCAAGGTTATCGGGAACAACCACGATATAACGGTTGGGTTCCTTGCCTTCGCTTTGCGTAGAAACGCCTTCTCTTTCCGAAAGCGCTGCGTGAATAATACGTCTTTCATAAGGATTCATGGGTTCCAAACAAATTTTTCTGCCCATGCGGATTGCCTTTTGCGCCAAGTTTTCCGCAAGCTTATTCAAGGTGTTTTCTCTGTTTTCACGATAGTTTTCACAATCGACAACCACTCTCTTATAATCGTCTCTGCCCGTGTTTGCAACCGCACCAGCGAGGGTTTGGATAGCGTCGAGCATAGCGCCGTGCTTACCGATAATCGACGTCGTGTTTGCCGCCGTTACGTTAATTTCTACCTTATCGCCTTCCGAAACAAGTTCGGTGCAAGCGGTAATTTTCAAAAGCTTGAACAAGCCTTCCAAAAATTCCACCGTTCTTTCGCCGTCCGAGCCTTTTGCGGAGCAGCAGCAAGCTTGTTTTTCTTCCGTTTCAGGCGCGATACGTTCTTCCTCTGCTTCTGCCTTTGCCGCAATTTCCACCCTTGCCTTAATCGAACCAAACAATTTCTTTTTGCCTTCTTCCAAAACGCGAATGTCCGCATTTTCCCTTGTCAAGCCAAGTTCTTTCAACCCAGCTTCAACGGCTTCATCCACCGTTTTTCCCGTAAATTCCATATATTTCATTTATAAAAACTCCCTCTCTCCGCGCGCTCACCGCCGAAGAATAATTCTCTCTTATCACCGGGATTTCGGGGCGGTATTGCCGCCCGTCGTCCTCATATCCGTTTAATTTTTGTCGGTTTTATCCGATTTTGCGTTCTTTTTATCACGGCTTGCCTGCGCAGAGCTTCTGCCTGCTTTTTGAGCCGCTTCCAATCTACCCGAAGCGCGTTTGTCCGTTCTTACTTCAACAATTTTCGCCGCTTTCTTTGCTTCCGAATGGTCAACAAACTTATTGATAACAATGGTCGAAATCATCGAGAAGATATTGCTCGTAATCAAATAGATAGAGAATGCCGAGCTGTACATGAACGAGAAGATTGCAAACATACCCGTCATGATAACCATCATCATTTTTTGTTGGGATGCGCCTTGTCCGTCTACGGACGAATATTTTTGTTGTTCCTTTTGCGAACGCATCATAATGAATTGTTGCAACAAAATAGTACCGATAGAAAGCAATACCAAAATGAAATAACCGTTTGCTTCCGTTTTTTGCGTGGTCAATTTTGCCGTTACGGTGTTGTAAGCTTCTTCTTGGTAAGGGTTACCGTTACCGCTTCTCTCCGCAATAATCCCATTAATGCTGGTATATTCAACTTCTTCGCCGTCCACTTCAAAGCTTTCTTGCTTTGCAGCCGTTTCGAAAGAAACGTAGTCCATAATCGGGCTCTTGTAGCTTGCGTCCGTTTCCCAAATATTCTTGATCCAAAGGAAGCTCATGTTCCCTGCAACCGTTTCGTCGTATTTAGCAAGAACTGCGTCTTGTGCTTGCGATTTGTAATATTGCATAATAGCGGCTTTCTTCGCAATTACGGTATCTTCGCCCTTTTGTGTTGCTTCCGCTACCGCTTGGTCAACGAGGGGTTTCAATTCGGGTACGTTTGCTTCCGCTTTCGCTACGTCGATATAATAAGTTGCAAATTTTTCCTTTTGTTCGGAAACGTATTTCTTTTGTTCCGCAGGCGTGGTAAGCGCATCAAACTTGTTATCCGCATCTTTTACAACGTAATAAATTACTTTGCTGGGATCGTTATCCTTTACGATAATCGTTGCGCCTTGATTTTCGTACACAATACCGTGCGTAGAATCCAAATCCGCGCAATACGTTTCCAATTTTGCGTTATACGCGCCAACCATCGTATTATAATTATGGATATTGGCATATTGCGAATATGCGTTGAATGCGTTGATTGCCACGATAAAGATAACCAACGATACAATCATAGGCAAGCAGGACGAGAAGATAGACACGCCGCTTTCCCTGTACATTTCCATAACCTTTTGGTTGTAAAGCTCTTTGTTGTTGGCATACTGCTTTTGCAGTTTTTCCATTTTTTCCTTATTTTCTTTCATTTTAATGTTCTGCTTGCGCATCGAAATTCTCTGATACACGTCAAGCGGAAGGGTAATGAACTTCAAAATAAGCGAAAACAGGATAATGCCGACGCCCACAATGCCAATCCCCGTAATGAGGAGGCGGATAAGGTCGCCAATCCAATTCAACGATACGTCAAAGGTCGTCCAAAAACCTTCAACTTGAATATCGTTTGCCGTCAATAAATTTAAAAGTCCCATATCGTTTTCCTAAATTTGTTTTTTATGGCTGTCTTTGATTGTTTAAAAAGGTGGAACTCCACGCTTTTAGTGACAATAGACAGCGGTTTTTGAAAGAAGAGGCGCGTAAGGCTTACCTCTTACGTGTTTTCAAAGCAACCATTTTTTTGCGCGCCGTTCGGGCGCAGGATCATAACCGCCCTTCGTCCATGGATGGCAACGCAAAATGCGCCGTATACCATGCCATATCCCTAAAATAACCCCTTTGTTGTTAATGCTTTCTAAAGTGTACTGCGAGCAGGTCGGGGTGAATTTGCAATTATGGGCGGAAAGGTGCCTTTGATAAAACAAAATCATGCGCAGGCACAGCATTTTGACGTAGGGCTTGAACACCGTCTTACGCAAATACTTCCAATTTTCCCTTACCAGCGCAAAAAATTGAATTTTTACAGGTTTTCCTTCTTGATCATACATTGTAAATGCCGTTTATAGGTGTGATAGGAATATTCCACGCCGGATTTGGGAATGAGAATGAAAGAATACGTCCCTTTCATTTCCTCTTGAACGGAACGAAAAGCCTCTCTCAATAAGCGTTTTACACGGTTGCGCACAACGCTTTTGCCGTGTTTTTTTCCGACCGATATCCCCATCCGCATCACTTCCGAGGGACGGTATAAAAGGGTAAGCGTCGGCGAAAACGCGCGCTTGCCTTTTTGAAACAGTCTTTGAAAATCCGCTTGTTTTTTTATCCTCAAATACTTCATTTTCGAACAATCTCAACGACGGAGTCCGCCCACAAAGCGTAGGCGAAAAAAATATAAACCCGTTCGCAGCCTATAAAAAATTGTTTGTTTTTAAAGCTAGGCTTTAAAGGAGTGTGATTTTTGATATTTTTTCAGCTTTTTTTCAACGTTTTTCAGCGTTTTTTAAGCGAAATTTCACCTATTTTTCAGGTGTTTTTTATCTCAAAAACACGTCTTGTCTTTTTCGCGTAGACTTTCTTAAAAACAGCAAATCCTCTCCTTCTTGCGAAGGAAAGCGAATGGTTATTCGTTTAACAACCTAAATTTTAAAATTAGTGAGACAATCTCTTTCTGCCTTTATCTCTACGTCTCTTCAAAACTCTTCTACCTGCGCTGGTAGCCATTCTCTTACGGAAGCCGTGAACTTTGCTCTTCTGTCTCTTTTTGGGTTGAAAGGTTCTTTTCATAATAAATTTCTCCTAAATTGGTTTTTTATCTTTTCGTTTTTTAATGCGTTATCGCGGTTCTCCCCACGATACCACACAGTATTATACCGCAAAGCAAGAAGTCCGTCAAGCAATTTTGAACGGTTTTTCTTGTCTTTCCTTGCACATGAAGGCTTTTTTTATGTTTTTTTGCGGTTTTTTATCGGTTATGCTTGCGCCGATCCCGTTCTTACAGGCAACACGAGATATTGGCAATTTTTATCCGACATATTTTCAATGGTGAAAGGCGATACCGAGGTGTTGAAAGAAAGGCGTACGGTTTCTTCGTCCAACGCTTTCAAAGCGTCGAGGAGATACTTGCCGTTCATGGCAATTTTCAATTCCTTACCGATAAGCTCCGCTTCCACCCATTCGTCAATTTTACCGATATCCGAGTTTGCAGTAATCAAAATTTTACCAGGCTTAATATCGAAAAGTACGAGGTTGTTTTTGTCGCCGCGGATAAGAACGGACGCTCTTTCCACGCTGTCGATAATTTCACTGCGCTTCACCGTTACAATCGTGGAGAAATCGATAGGGAAAATGTTTTCTTTTCTAACAAATTCACCCGAATATAATCTCGAAGTGATTACGGTGTCCTTAACCGCAACGGAAAGCATGTTTTTCTCTGCGTAAATCTTCAAACCTTCGTCCCCGTCAAGCATACGGGAAATTTCGGTAAGCGTTCTTGCAGGGCAAACAATTTTCATATCCCCGCTTCCGCCGATTACTTCGCAGGAAGAGCAAGCCATTCTAAATCCGTCCAAAGCGGTTGCGTTAAGCGCGCCGTTTTTCGCTTCCAAAAGACAGCCTTTCAAGATAGGTCTGCTTTCGTCGGTTGCACAGCAAAATACCACTTTCGAAATGAGTGTTTTTAAATCGCTTTCCTTGGTTTCAAAATATGCCAAGCCGTCGGTGTTACGATCGCCAAGGCGGGGGAAATCGGACGAAGAAAGGGTTTGCATGTACGATTCGCTGTCCGCATATTTAATAACGATACCCTTGTCGTTGGAAGCAATTACCACTTCAAACGCCGAAATTTTACCAACGAAATCCGCAAACGTTTTGCCGTTTACGCAAAGCCCGCCTTCTTCCAAAATTTCCGCTTTAATTTTCTTTTCAATAGACAATTCGCCGTCGTAAGCGGTGAGGGTTAAACCGTCGTTTTCCGCTTTCAGTTTAATGCATTCAAGAATGGGGGTAATGGTTTTTACCGCGCATGCTTTACTTACGGTAAGCGCAGCGTCCGAAAGCACCATTCCGTCGCAAACAAATTTCATAATTGTAACCTCCGTATCCCTCTGCGTTTTTAAGCTTTTTTATTACATAAAAAAATAAGAGGAATTCTATTCGTATTTTTATCTTTTTAATTGTACCACAATGTAGAATTTTTTGCAAGCAAAAACATAGGCTATTCGTCGGTTTTTATCAGCTTTTCTATGCCTTTTTATCAACAAAAAAAGGGGAGCGTTTCCACTCCCGTTTTTTTATTTTTATTACTTTTTATACCACATGATATATCCCGACGAACAGAAAAGCGAACAGCAGTTGCAGGTATCCGTCACGTCTATCTCTCTACCGTTGGTTTTATTTTCCCAATCCTCTTTACTTTCCGTAGTGTACCAAGTGCTGGTATCCTTAGTAGCGCAAGCAAAGCTTGCTTATGTGTTTCCGTTACCGCCTGTCGGCGTAGAATGGTTTCACCATAGTAACGCAAGCAAAGCTTGCTTGTTTTGGGTCTGTTACCGCCTTTCGGCGTAAGATGGCTCCGCCATAATAGCGCAACCTATGGTTGCTTATTTTAAGTCCATAAATTCTTATGGGCTCTCGCCCATACCTAGGCAAGGCTCCGCCTCTGCACTCCGTAAGGGACAATGCCCCTTAACCCCTTATTGTTCAACGAACTGTAACTGCAAAGTGTTATTGTTCAATCCCCAACCAACTCGTTTTAAATACAAGGTCAAGCGGAACGCTTGCGAACGGTAACTGTAAACCGTCGATGTTCAATCCTCAACTAACCCGTTTTAAATACAAGGTCAAGCGGAACGCTTGCGTTTTTATTTTAAAGAGGGGATTTGCGCTCCTTCCCCTGCCCCCTAGGATACCTCGGGGGAGTGGGTTTCACTTTCTCAACCACCGCCAATACTCGGCTGCCGTATTCTTCAGGCAGTTCATATTCCAATACCTTCGCGCATCTTCCGCCTAAAATTTTGTACGCGCTTTCCGCTTCCTTAATCTCCGCGGTGTCACCGCTCTTGTACGCGATAAAGCTTCCGCCTACCTTCACAAACGGTAAACAATATTCCGTCAAAGTGTTCATTCTCGCCACAGCTCGCGCCGTCGCATGATCATACCTCTCACGGAAATTTTTATCCCTCGCTGCGTCTTCCGCACGTAAGTTATAAATATGCACGCCTTTAAACCCAAGTTTATCCACAACCGCCTGCAAAAACTCACACTTTTTCCCCACACTTTCAAATAAATCCAAAGCAAGGTCCTCACGCATAATTTTTAACACCATTGAGGGGAAGCCTGCACCCGAACCAATCTCCGCCACTTTCCCGTCTTTTTTAAAGAGGTCCGCGCCTGCCGCACTATCCAAGAAATGCTTATAATACATGTCTTTTTCCTCTAAAATCGTCGTTAAATTATACCGCTGGTTATATTCCAATATCAACGCACGATACGCCTCAAATTTTTCTCTCTTCTCACCGCGTATTTGCTCGTTGTACACGCCGATTAAATCCATTGTTTTCTCCTTGTTTATCTAAGTTATACACCCCGGTGTTTATAAGTTTATCCACATTGTTGATAGCTCTGTGGACAACCCACCGTTTTGTATATTTATTTTCCATTTTTGTATATTTATGCATTGTCGAATTTTGGTGGGTTTGGAAATTATACACATATCCACAAATTGTACACAATTCTATCCACATAAAAAAGTGAAGTTGTCCACCCGTTTATTTTTTCGCAATCCCTTTATTTATAAGGGAATTTTCGACAAAAAATCCGCTTATCCACATTTCCACACCTCCCTACTAATACTACTACTAAATATACTTTTTATATATAATAATCATCATGGGGATTGAGGTTGTTTTTTTGGAAAGTTCGTGATCGAAACAGCCACAAAAGGCTAAATAAAGGGAAGGGTTGTTACGTTGGTATAACCAAATATAAAGTGTAAAAAATCTCCAGCTTCACTCGTTTTAAATACTGATACAAAGGCACGCTTCCCATACACCAACGAACGGTATCGGGATAGCCTTTCCGTCCAATCCCAAACTGACTCGTTTTAAATACTGGATGCAACGGCACGTTGCCGGAACGCTTGCTTGACGGCTAACGCCGTAGTGGCGCAACCTATGGTTGCTCATATGGGTCCGTTACCGCCTATCGGCGGCGATTGCCATCGAGGCTTTAAGGCTCTGCCTTAAAAATCCGTAAGGGGCAATGCCCCTTAACCCATACCATTAAACGAACAGTAACTGTAAAGCCTTACCGCCCAAATATCGATATTGTAACGTTGAAATACAAGGTCAAGCGGAACGCTTGGCACGTTGCTAAATTAAGTATACGTCGCAATTGGGTTTGCTTTTTCTAAAATATGATAACGTGTACGCCGCGCCGCCCTTGTCCTTAACACAATACGCAACCATTACGTCCGCTTGGTCCACCATAAACCGATCCCGTTGATGTAAACACCCACGATAATAGTTTTCCGATAATAAAATTTGTTCGTCCGCTTTCTTTAAAACTTTTATGTATCTGCGCTTGTCGGAAACGTTAAAATACGCTTCTTGGCCATAATAGGGGATACACGCCACTAACTTTACTTTAGGATATTTTTTCCGTAACGCCAACACTTGCTCCGCCGCAAGTAAATCAAACCCCATCGCCATACCGTTGTAAAAAACTTCTACACCGCTTTCTATCAACGCCTTAATTGTCTTTTTCAATTTTGCAGGCGAAAAATCTTCCCCAAGCTCCCTATGCCCAGTGAAAACACATTTCGTCGGTCTATTTTTTTCTTTTTCGTCGATAAAAGTAAGCTGTTCCATACCCGCGCGCTCTATATATAAATTTCGTATAACTTTATTATACCACTTTTTCTCCGTTTGTCAATATCACCGGTAAATAAAAAACGTTTTTTTTTACACCCGTTCCGATAATAAAAAAAGGCGTTTTCCTTTCGCCTTTCTCTATACTTTGATTTTTATATTTATAACTTTTACTTATATAACACAAAAAAAACGAAGATTATTCAAGAATATCCAAATCGTCCTCTTTTTCT